>PWOK01000204.1 GCA_003557445.1 Halanaerobiaceae bacterium | reverse complement strand
TTGGAGATGGTGGTTTTTTATTATCTTTAAGTGAAATAGCTACTGCTGTAAAATATAAATTAGCGGTGACTGTAATTATTGCCAATAATCATCTTTATGAAATAGAAAAACAAAAAATGGAGCATAAAAATATTAATCCTTTTGGGATTGATATTCATGTTCCTGATTATGCTGCTCTGGCAACAAATTTTGGTGCTGAAGGATATAAAGTAAGTGATCCCGAAAAACTTGATGGATTAATGGAAAAAAGTTTAGAAATAGAAGGACCTGTAGTAGTTGATGTACAGTTAAAACAGATTAAATTACCTTTTATTAAATAAGTATAATTTAAGGATGAAACAATTTAAAAACCAAAACAATAACAATTATTGCTATGGTTTGGTTAGATATTCAATACACAGATAAAATATTAATAAAGGCCCTAAAAAGGGCCTTTATTAATAACTTCTTGCAAATATTTCAATTAATTTATTCTCTATATCTACCTCTATTAAAAGCATCTCTTACAGCAGAGGCAATTTTACTGGATCTAATAGTTGCTGCACTTACTGCATCAACTTCGGTTTCAATAGCATCAAGAACTGGGGTGCCTTCTGGAGTACCTTCCATATAAGCTAGTCTTTCTACTATTTCATCACGGCCTTGAGCACCTTCCAGATATTTTAGAGCTTCTCTGTACTGTTCAGCCATTCCTTTAATCTGTTCTTCATTAAATATGTAGCCTTCTGGTATTTCAGGTTCTGCGGAATCATATACGATGCCATCATATTGCTGATGTCTAATTCTAGTGTTTACTATTTCCTCATTTTCAATGGTGACCTGAATACTTAAATTATGTTCTCTATCATCAAAATGACCACGATAATCTCCATCCTGTAAATTCCAGACTGGCCATTCAGCTTCAGGAGCTTCACATGCTGATAACAATAAAAAAGAAAAAACTATAACCAGAAAAGAAAAAATTATTTTATTTTTCATTTTTCCACCTCCTTTTGGATGTTTAATAAAAATTTTATCTTGAGTGATTTATCACAAATTATTTTATCATATGTAATTTATACATGCAAGTAGAGCTTCTTAAATTTTAGCTATCCCGCTCTTCTTATATAGATTTAAAATCTATATAAGAAATTTAAGATTTGATTAGAGATAACAGTTGTAGTAAAATAAATACAAGCTCTAATAAATATATGTGTGGATGTACTGGGGGATATAGTATGAAGGAAAATTTAATGAGTGGCATTAAAACAGCATTTCCAATTGCTCTGGGATATATTCCTATAGCGATTACCTTTGGTATTCTTGGCAAATCTACAGGTGTGCCATTAAATTATACTGTTTTAATGTCAATTTTAGTTTTTGCAGGGGCGAGTCAATTTGTCGCTATAAATTTATTAACACTGGGTACAGGAATAGTTCAAATTATAATGACTACTTTTATATTAAATTTTCGTCATTTTCTTATGTCAGCTTCTCTTTCCAGAAAAGTAAAAGATGATGAGGTACCTTCAGGATGGTTGGCAGTTTTAGCTTTTGGAATAACTGATGAAACTTTTTCTGTATCTTCTATGAAAGATGATGATATAAAAATTTCTTTTATGCTGGGTTTGAATTTAACGGCTTATCTGGCCTGGACAGGTGGGACATTTCTGGGTTATGTAGCTGGTTCAAATCTGCCTGAAATAATTCAAGCCAGTATGGGGATTGCTCTTTATGCTATGTTTATCGGTCTGTTGGTTCCGGAGATTAAAGGATCAAAAGCAAAATCATTTATTTTCTTATTAACAGTAGTATTAAGTTTAGTATTTTATTTTTTTTCTCAGTATATTTTTCTTTATGAAGGCTGGAGAATAATATTAATAGCAATTATCTCAGCTTTTATAGGTACATTATTATTTCCAGAAGGAGAGAAGGCTGATGAATGATTATATTATATTGATTGGGGGTATGGCTCTGGTTACCTATATACCGCGGATGTTTCCTCTGGTTATTCTCCCGGGAAAGAAATTACCAGTTTTTCTGGAAAGGTTTCTCAGTTATGTTCCTGTAGCTGTACTGACTGCTTTGATATTTCCGGGAATTATCAGTTCTACCGATCATCCACTGACTGCTCTGGTGGGAGGTTTTATTGCTTTGATTCTTGCTTTAAAGAAATTTAACTTAATGATTGTAGTTATGGGTTCTATTTTTACAGTTTTTTTGTTGTCATTAATTTAAAATTCGACAAATATCGGGAGGTGCCTGGCACCTGTCGGTTTTTGTCGTAAATAAATTGACGATCTTAAAATTGTAAATTTAATATATATATGTTAAAATATAATAAAGAAATAACAGAAGGGGGAATTCAGAGCAATGATCACTTTTCTTCCAAATTTACAAATTGTATAAATTTCAACATGGAAGATGGGTGTATTTCATTGCAGTTTTTTTCTATTTTACATAATAGCAATATCTTTTATATTAGCATATGTATATTATAACCTGGAGTGAAATTACTTCAGGTTTTTTATATTTACAAATAACTTTTTGAAATTAGTCCATCTTTCATGAGGAAGATGGTTTTTTTGTACAGGGAAATTTAATATATTAAAAAAATTAAAGGGTGATTTGATATGATAGATTTGAAAAATATAAATATAGAATTAAAAAATAAGAAGAGAAAGTTACTTAATGATTTTAATTTTACTTTAAATGAAGGAGATAAGGCTGTAGTAATAGGGGAAGAAGGGAATGGGAAAAGTACCCTTTTAAAAATGATATATGATAAAAAATTGATTGAAAGCTATTGCTGGTTTTCAGGAAAAATAATAAAGAATGAAAATTATGTAGGGTATCTGGAGCAGGAGATAAATAAGGAATGGTATAATTGTAGTATTTATGAATATCTGGCAAAGCAAAGTCCAGTGATGGGTTATTATAATTTTGATTATACCAAACTGGTTTCAATATTTTCTGATATGATGTTAGACCCGAAAAAAATCCAGAGTAAGCAAAAAATTAAGACCCTATCTGGAGGGGAGAAAATAAAAATACAACTGGCAAAATTACTGGTTAGAGATCCTGATGTGTTATTATTGGATGAACCAACTAATGATCTGGATCTGGATACTTTAAGATGGTTAGAGGATTTTATTATTACTTCTGAAATACCGATTATGTTTATATCACATGATGAAACCCTAATTGAAAAAACAGCCAATATAATCATTCATCTGGAACAGATCAAAAAGAAAAACCAGCCCCGTCATAGTATTGAAAAAATGGAATATAAAGATTATCTCCAAAAAAGAAAGAAAATGCTTAAAAAACAGGAGCAAATTGCCAGGGATCAAAGGGCTGAACACAAATCCACGATGAAACAGTGGAGACAGGTTTATAATAAAGTTAAACATCAACAGGAAACTATAAGCAGGAAAAATCCTGCTGGTGCTAGATTGTTAAAGAAAAAAATGAAATCTGTAAAGGCACAAGAAAAAAGATTTAAAAAAAAGAAAAAAGATTTTCTTGAAATACCTGATGTAGAAGAGGCAATTAATTTTACTATAGGTGGTAATATCAATATTTCTAATAAAAAAACTGTTTTAAGTTTATCAATGGATGAATTAAAAATTCATCAAAAAATATTATCAAAAAATATTAAATTAGTGGTGACAGGTCCTGAACATATTGCAATTATTGGTGATAATGGTGTTGGTAAAACTACTTTATTGAAAGAAATTTATATAGTTCTTCAGAAAAGAAAGGATATAAATGTTTCTTATATGCCACAGAACTACAGTGATAAGTTGAATTATAATATAACACCATTAGAATTTCTGGTACCAGATGGTAATAAAGAAGAAGAAACAAAAGCCTGTACATATATGGGAAATATGAAATTCACCTATCAGGAAATGAAACAAAAAATAGGTAAATTAAGTGGTGGTCAGAAAGCCAAACTTTTATTGCTGGAAATGATCCTGAATAATTATGATGTCTTATTAATGGATGAACCTACCAGGAATTTTAGTCCGCTTTCCAATTCTGTATTAAGGGAAGGACTGGCACAATTCAAAGGAGTTATTATCAGTATCAGTCATGATAGAAAATATATTAAAGAGGTTTGTAATAAAACATATAAATTAACAAAAGAAGGCTTACAAAGATGCAATATTTAATTTTGCTAACACATAATTTTAGTATATTTGATAATGATATAAAATAGGAGGTGATTAATAATTAAAAAAGCAATATTTTTATTAATGTTTTTATTATTATTTTCTGCTTCTGCTGATGCTGTAGTTCCTGGTCATTCGTATATAGAAAATAATTATTTTACACATATTGTTGAACCAGGAGATACTTTTTATAAAATTTCACGTATTTTTAACACAAATATATCTACTCTTAAAGAACTGAACCCAGATCTTGACCCTCATAGATTACAGATAGGAGATAAAATAACAATAAATATTAATCTGGATTATCATGAAGTTGAACTTGGAGATACTCTCTGGGAAATAAGTCAGATGTACAATTATAAACTGGATGATATTATCGCCTATAATAGAATGACAAATCCAGATTTATTACTACCGGGAGAAGTGATTCTTTTTCCAGAAAAGAGTTTTATTGCAGATAGCGGAAGTATTAAAATAATAAAGTTTCTAGATTGGAATAGAAGTGTATATGTTACAGGACTGGCCAGAGTTTTTGAAGCAACTATTAATTATGCTCTGGAAACCGAAGCAGGAGAAGTTCTTGATGAAGGTTTTATGACTGCTACTGCAGGAGGACCTGCTTGGGGTGAATTTAATATTTTAATTAATGATATTCCAGAAAAGGCACATTATCTTGCCATTTTTTCAATAAGTGCTAAAGATGGAACCAGACAGTTTGAAATTAAACTGGAGTTATAAGAAACAGAGGAATTTTAACGATTATTGATTAGGCATTAAAAACCAGAACCCGAAATAATTCAGGTTCTGGTTTTTAATATTTATTAAGAGTGTTTATCTAATCTGTGGGGGCACACAGATAATTTGACCTACTTGTAATCTGTCAGGATTAACTCCAGGGTTGGATTCGATCAATGCATCAACAGTAATTCCTACTCTTCTGGCTATAGAGTAGAAGGTGTCACCAGCTCTTATTTCATAGGGAGTAGTTCCTGGTGGACATTTTATTGATGGATCATCAGTAGGGATACATAATAATTGACCAATTGCTAATCTGTCGGGATTAACTCCCGGGTTTGTCCTTCTGATACTATCAACTGTTGTGTTAAATCTTCTTGCTAGATTAAAAAAAGTATCTCCAGCCTGTACAGTATAATCAAATGATCCTGGAGGACATTGTTGAGAATCACTCATAGTATTCACCTCCTTTTGTTTACAATATCAACTTATACCAAAACAGGAAAAAGTGTGAAATAAAGTTAATAAACCTATAGTCTTCTAAATTGATTTCAATCAAGATTTGTTATAATATATATTTAAACAAATTTAAATTCGACAAATACCGGGAGGTACCTGGCACCTGTCGATATTTGTCGGAATTATCAATCTTAATATTAAAAACTAAAAAGGGGGAAAATAACTAATGAAAAATATTTTCAAAAAGATTAAAAATAGTTTTAAAGAAAGTGATTGGAAGATAATAATACCAGTAATACTTATAGGATTAGCTTTAATTTTATTTCTTGTAAGTGCTATAATGAAGCTTTTATGGGCATGGACAGTTCCTGACTTATTTCCAGGGGCAGTTGAACAGGGACTAGTAGCTGAATCTATTTCATGGTATACTGCTCTTAAATTGGCTATTTTTGTTGCAGCTATTGGTGGTCTTTCAGGTAGTAAATAATCTAAATGGGGGATTAATATGACTAATATAATTCAAATTATGGAACTAATATTAAGGCATTTTAGTAATACTTTTATCATATTGCTGGAATTAATGGGGGGTATTATTTTAATTTTCGGCTGTCTCAATATTTTTTATCTATTCTTTTTTCCAGCTAAAAAAGATTTTTCTACAAAATTGAGAATTAAGCTTGGCAGATATACTTCACTGGCCCTGGAATTTTTTCTGGCAGCAGAAATTTTAAAAACAGTAAAAATAAGAGATTTAACAGAATTATATGTAATTGCTGCAATAATTATTTTAAGAATTTTAATGATGTTTGTAGTTCACTGGGAAATGAGATTTGATTTTAAAGAATTAAAAGATAGTGTAAAAAAACGACACTCAGAAAAGAGAAACCAGTGATTATACAAAGATGTAAAGAGGCAGTATTAAGTTATATTATCTTGATTATATAATAATCTTCAGATATAATTAAAAGTAAATTAAGAGATGATATTGATGATGGGTGATATATAAATGAATGGAGCAGAAAGTGGTTTAAGGGAAAGATTAAAAAAAACTATGGCTATTTCTCTTCTTGGTCAGGGAATGGATATAGGTGATTTAAATAATTATGCCCATCAAATAGCCTTATATTTATTAATAAAGGTATTTTATCGTGAAATTAATAATAATATTCAGAGAAAAAAACAGGATTTAATCAAAATAACACAGCAAATAATAAAAGAAATGAATTTAAGTGCTTCCAGAAAACAGATGGAAAGACTGGTTGATGGAATTCTGTATGCAGGAGATCCCAAACAACAGTCTCCCTTTAGTGTTATGCTCTATAATGAGAAAAAAAGTGATTTCAGTGAGTTTAAATTTAGATATTTAATTCCTGACAGGGAAGCTTCCAGGTGGGATGAAGGTGGTAGTACAGTATATCGTTTGACAGAGATAGCCCAGGAAATAATATTTATAACCCGGGAAATTTTACAGGAATTTGGTTTTGATCTGGAACAGTTCTATACCCTGCAATTAATAAAAAATGGTAATTTTTCTGATGCCAGGAATAGTGTCAGTAATTTGATTGCCAGGGTGCGTAATTTAATTAAAAAGGAAAAGGACTGGAAAGAAGATATAACCAGGAATCCTGCATTGATTTTTTCAGCCCGCAGGGAGGGACAAAAACCTTCTGAAAAAGAATTAAAAGAACAGTTTACTGAAGAAAAAGAAGTATTTGCTGATATGTTTAGCTGGCAGGACAGACTTGATAGTTTTCCGTCTGAAAAGAAAAAAGAAGGGGAACTATTGTTTAGTGAACTGGAAAGGGCCAGGGGTCTTCATGATAGACTGGCAGAACTGGCTATTTCTAATTTATCACTGGAACTTGAAATAAGAAAGAATAATCCAGATGTTTTCTGGAAAACCTCACAGGTTTCATTTAAAAAAGATTTCTGGCAGAATACAGTGGTTAACTCAGGACTACCACATATGGAACTATTAACAGACTTACTACAGCCACTTTTTTCCCCGGAGCAGGAATTTGTTTTTCCCCTGGACTGGGCCTGGTCAGAACAGCAATCTCTCCGTTATTCCGCAGAAGATAAAGAGGGAGTAGATATGGAAATTGAAGAAGAGGAAGTAATCAGGCCTGAAATTGACTGGGAATTAATTCTTGAACTATGGGAAAAAGTTTTTATAGAATTACTGGAAAAGGGGAAATACCCTTTAAGTAATCTAAAAAATCTTAGTTACAAAGAACAGGTAAAATGGCTTTCCCAGGAAAAGAATCTGGAACTATTTATGATGTTTATTATTACTGATATTAAATTGATTAAAAGAAAAGAAGTACCTGGAATAGATGAAAGAATTTTATTATTTAACAGGTTACTTAGCAGGAGAACCGAATTTCAAGAACTTATTGGGAAAAGAATTACTGCAAAATTAAAAAATAACAGGTCCCGGATTAAACTTGGTCCTGATTTTGAAATTTCACCTTATACTCTTTATCTGGAGGAGGAAAAATAAATGCCCTTTAGCAGGGAACAAATTGAAGAAGGAGCTACTCTTTTTTTTCGACTTTTAAATGAACAAATAATTGCAGTTTCTGAACCACTGGCAGAGAAATATTGTCGGGATGGGGAAATGCGAAGTATAGTAAATATGATTGCTTCAGAAGGAGGACTTAGAGTATTTAATACTCCCCGGAATATTCATCTGGTAAGTCAGGCCAGGGGTTCTGAATTTTCCAGCTCTTATACACAGATGAAAGGAAAATACACTAATTTAAAAAGAAAACATTATTTTTATCTGGCCAATATAATTATTTCTGTTTTTCTCTCAGAAATAGATAAGGAAAGTCATATTCGGGTTCGCTGGGAAGAGGAAGGAATTAGTTATTATCGTTTAGCCAGTCTGGTTACTGCTACTTTGAATACCTGGAAGGAAAGAAATAATGAAGAGGAGACTTTCAGTAAAGAATGGGCCCTGGCTGTTGATGAAGTTACAGAACTATGGTTAACTGAATTCAGTGAATATAAGTTAAGTAATGTGGATGATAGTATTGATGTGACCAGGACAAAAAACAACAGGCTAAGTTTTATTAATACTGCTTTGAAACCACTGGCTGACCAAAAATTAATTATTGATAATAGTGATGAATTGAAAATTATTCCCAGACCTGAACTATATGAAAGACTGGATGAAATCTATAAAGACCAGGAAAGATATCAAAAGTTTAAACAGTTAATCAATCAACAACAGATAACAGATTATAAGAGAAAAATTAAAGAATTAACTGGAGAAAGAAAAAAGTATGAGAATAAGAGAGAAGAAATCAGGATTGAGCTGGCCCGGAAGGAAGAAAACAAGCGACAGTTAGTAAATTTATATCAAAAAAGAAAAAAAACAGAACAGAAATTATTTACCGGGATTATTAATTTGCTGGGACTGGATAAATTTCGTGAGGTATACAGTTCCGACTGGTTAAAAGAGAAACAGCTGCAAATGGAAAAATTACACCAGGAAAAAAATAATAAATTTCAGGAGTTAAATAATCAGATACATGAACTGGAACTGGATATGAATTTAAATCAGGAAAACTACTGGGTAGCTAACTCAGATCAACAGCGGATGTACAGAGAAATTTCCCGTCTGGATATTGATATCTATTATGGAAGTAATTTTTTATTAAACCTTAATGATAAAAAAGAAGAATTATTAAAAAAACATCCATTATTGCCCTATGGTTTGGTAGTAATGTATGAAGCAGACTGGAAAAAAATTAAACGAAACTTAAATAACAGGGATATTTTCAGAGCCCCGGTTCCCATATATATTAATTATCAACTGGAAGAAAAAGAGAGTGATAATTCTTTTCAACTGGTTCATGGAGAAGAAATTGAATTAATCAATTCACCTGAAAAATTAAAAAAGTGGTATAAACAACTGGATACAAAAAAAGAAGAAATCACCGAGACAATCAATACTTTAAAACAAAAAATAAAGAAAACCAATAAAATCATTTATCAAATAGGAGAATTACTGCAGAAAAGATCTTCAGAACAACTTGATAAAGAAAAACAGATATTAACTGAGCAAATCAAGGAAACAGAAGAAAAAACAGAATATATTACACAAAAAATAAATAGTGTTACAGATAATATTAAAAAATTACAGAAAAAAAGTGAAAACAAGAAAGAGAAAATTAACAACTTACAAAAAAAACATGAACAGCTTAAAAAATATGCCAAGGAAAAAAAAGAAATTGATCAGAAACAGGAAGAAATCAACAATATTCAGGAAAAAATTGATCAACTAAAGGAACAGCTGGAGGAAAATGATCTGACCAGAAATCAGACTTTTAAAGAAAAATTACAGTTAGAAAATAATTATAAGAATTGGAATCAGGATAGAACAAAATTTTTATCTGAACTGAAAGATATTATCCCAGAAATTGAGTTTACAGAAACAAAAACAAATGAACAAAGACCCAATTTTCCCAATTTGTACAATTATCGGGATTCAATTATTTCAGAAATATATCAAAAATTACAGGATTGTA
>PWOK01000311.1 GCA_003557445.1 Halanaerobiaceae bacterium | reverse complement strand
TTTCTTCAGAACCAATAAATAGATATATTATTCTTATAAAAGCAAATAGAGCAGATTTTATAATCAGACCAGAAGATATAATATTATAGGGGATAGGGGCACCAGTATAGGCATCTGGTAGCCAGGTATGTACAGGTATTAAAGCAAATTTCAAAGCAAAACCTGAAATAAAAAACACTGTAATAGCCCATCTAATAGTAAATGGTATATCAGCAAAAACCTGAGCAATCTGAGCCATATTCAAAAAACCTGTTGTATGATAGGTCAAAATAATTCCCAGTAAAATCAATATACTGCCAACAGTTCCTAAGATTAAATATTTAAAAGCAGCTTCTATACTGCTGTCTTTTTTGGGAATTGCCACCAGGGCATAAGAGGTTATTGATGTTATTTCAAAAAAAACAAATAGATTAAATAAATCTGCTGTTGTTACTATACCCGTAATACCCGCTATCAAAAGAAAAAACAAAATAAAGTATTTTTCAAAATTAAATTTAATATAACTTAAAGAACAATATACTACCAGTGGAGTTAAGAGTCCAATCAAAAAAAGCATTATAATTGAAAAAGAATCAACAACCAGAGTGATCCCCAGTAAACCCCAGTTACCAGGGCTATAAATAATAGGTGACTTTCTGGCCTCTATAATAACTGAAATAATCAATATAATATGAATAAGAGTACTTATATAGATAACCGGTTTTGTATATTTTTTTGTAAAACTGGTTATTAAACCAAGGATAAAAGCAGTTAATAAAGGTAAGAGTATTAACCAGATTATAGGTTCCATAATTGACCTCCCTCAAAAATCTAGAATCAGCCCATTAACTTACGAATTTTTGTTATATCAAGAGTACCATATCGTTTATGTAATTTAATCACCAGAGCCAGCATTAAGGCTGTTGTACTGGCACCTATCACAATTGCCGTTAAAGCTAAAGCCTGAGGGACAGGATCTACTACCTGATCATAGGGATAATCAAGAATAGGAGCAGTTCCCTCAAATTTAAACCCGGAAGTTATTAAAAGAAGGATTAATGCTGATTCAATTATATTAATACCTATTATTATTTTAATTAAATTTTTTTTAAAGATAATTGTATAAAAACCAAGGCAGATAAGAATACCTGCAGTTAAATAGGAAAAAATCATTTTAATCCTCCTTTATTAGACTATTGAAAATTATAATCAGTCCTGCTCCAACTTTAAATCCCACAGCTAAATTAAGAAAAGGAATAATTCCACCACTTATAATTTTACCGGGGAAACCAGGACTAAAACCGGCCTGAATATTGGTTAAAAAATTAGCTCCGGCGATTATTCCTGTAATTCCCAGTATGACAAATAAAAAAGCACCAAGACTTTCAGTAAAAGAAAGATAATGATGCCTGAATCTTTTTTCTGTAAAGGAAACCCCATAGGTTATAGTTAAAACAATTAAGGTTGTAGCCAGAACAACACCCCCGGTGAATCCACCACCTGGTGAAAGGTGACCGAATAATATTAAATAAATACCCAGAATGCCCAGAAAAGGAGCTATCAAAAGAATAGTTTGATAAACAATAACAGTGAATTTTGTACTTAACATAGTTACTTTTCTTTTAGGAACCAAAAAAGCAAGAGAGGCAGCAGCAGCCAGAATAACTGTTGCTTCACCCAGGGTATCAAAACCCCGATAATCAAAAAGAATAGAGGTAACCAGGTTTATACTTCCTGTTTCAGCAACCCCATTATGTATATAATGATTACTGATTTCTCTTACTGTTTCTAAATTAGATAAATTATATAGAGTATGAAGTAATAATAAACTCAAAAAAGATATAAGAGTTAGTTTATATATATATCCTTTATTCATGGTGGCCCTCCGTTTTATTTATAGTTATAATGAAAAAGCTGGTAGTCAAGCCGGCAGCTATTACTGCTTCAGCCAGAGCTACATCAGGAGCCTGAAGTATTATAAAAACCACAACAAGAATACCACTAAATACCGATAAAACAATTACAGAATTGAAAATATTATCAGTAAAAACAGCAGTAAAGGCAGTAAGTAATAAAAATAATAATAGTATATTAAAAATTATAGTTATCATTCATTTGCCTCCTGTTCTTTATGCAGGTCATCTAGAACTAGATTTTTTGGTTTAAGACCATAACTATAAGCTGAGCGAGCAATGGCATGAATTGCAACCGGATTACTGATAAATAAAAAAATAATTATAATTAAAAGTTTGAGACTTATAAAGTTAAATCCTTCTATGATAATACAACCTATTAAAATTGAGACACCTCCGGCAACAAGGCATTTTGATCCAGCATGTAATCTGGTATAAAAATCAGGAAAACGGACCATCCCTACTGCAGTACTGAGCAGAAAAAAGGAACCTGTTATAAAAAAGTAATAACTAAGTATGGTTTGTAATGTATTAATGATGACTCTCCCCTTCCGCCTTTCCAAAATACTTGGCCATAATTAAAACATCAACAAATAATAATACACCATAAACTAAAGCAATATCAATAAAAATTGATCTTTCAAAATAATAGGCCAGTAAAACCAGAATTACCAGAAACATAACACCGATAGAGTCCATGGCTGCTATTCTGTCAAAAACAGTGGGCCCTTTAATTAATCTGTAAAAAGTCAAAATAGCTGTCAATAAAATAAATAGGATAATATATTCCAGCATTTGAACCACTCCTCAGGAAAAAATATTATTAATCCATTCTTCATGTTTCCCTATAATATTTTTTTTAATTTCAGCTTCTTCTTCAGTTTTGACATCTATCCAGTGTATATAATAATTTTTATCAAGAACATCATAATCCAGAACCAGGGTTCCCGGTGTTAAAGTAATTAAATTAGCCTGGGTTGTTATAGCAGCAATATTATCAAGTTCTGTTTTGATTTTAACTATTCCCGGAGAAAAAGAAGGCTTGATTTCAAAAACATGTCTGGTAACTTTTATCGCTGAAGTATAGGCATCATATATAAAGGTAGCTGAAACTATTATAATGTAGAGTAATTTTTTAAAAAATGTTTTAGAACCATAATTCAGTTTCAGTATTTTAAAAACATTGTCAGCAAATAAATAGGAAAAGATAAAACTGATTAATATACCGGGAATAACTACAGGTAAAGACACATTACCCGTAAAACCAATCCAGATTGTAAGACAGAGAAAAAACATAAATATTTTTTTCTTCATTTTTACCTCCTGAAAAAATATTTAAAAAATTCATTTATAGATTAACATAATGGACAATGTTTTACAAGGGTTTTATTATATTTTTTTATTATGTAAATCGATAGTAATAGTAAGGAAAAGCAGCTATTTTTTAGTTGTAAAAATAAATTGTATTTGATATTTATAATTATTTGACAGAGATTATTTTGTATACTATACTTAAATAGGAAATTCTAAATATAATATAACACCTATAATGAATTTAATTTTAGGAGGGAAAAGATATGTCAAAAGTTTGGAAGAGTATGGATGGAAATACAGCTGCAGCCCATATAGGATATGCTTTTACAGATGTAGCTGCTATTTATCCAATTACTCCCTCTTCACCCATGGCTGAAATGGTTGATGAGTGGAGTGCTCATGGTCGTAAAAATATCTTTGGTCAAAGGGTTAAATTGACTGAAATGCAATCAGAAGGGGGGGCAGCCGGTGCAGTTCATGGTTCTCTGGCAGCCGGAGCCCTGACAACAACATTTACAGCTTCACAGGGTTTATTATTAATGTTGCCCAATATGTATAAAATAGCAGGTGAATTACTACCGGGAGTTTTTCATGTTAGTTCTCGTTCAGTGGCAACACATGCCCTGTCAATTTTTGGAGATCATTCAGATGTGATGGCTGCAAGACAAACAGGATGTGCCTTACTGGCTTCAGGTAGTGTACAGGAAGTTATGGATCTGGGTGGAATTGCTCACTTATCATCAATAAAAACCAGAATTCCTTTTGTTCATTTCTTTGATGGTTTTAGAACATCACATGAAATTCAAAAAATCCAGGTAATGGAATATGATCAGCTGGCAGAGCTTATAGATAAAGATGCTCTCAAAAAATTCAGGGAAAATGCATTAAATCCTGAAAATCCAGTAACAAGAGGAACAGCACAAAACCCTGATATCTTTTTTCAGGCTCGTGAATCCTGTAACAAATTTTATGAAAGAGTACCTGATATAGTGGAAGAATATATGCAGGAGATCAGTAAAATTACTGGAAGAGAATATCATCCATTTAATTATCATGGTGCTGAAGATGCCGAAAAAGTAATAATTGCAATGGGTTCAGTAACTGAAACTATTGAAGAAACAGTTGACTATTTACTGGAACAGGGTGAAAAAGTTGGACTCATTAAAGTTCATCTTTATAGACCTTTCTCTGCAAAATATTTCATGAAAGCCTTACCTGAAACTGTAAAACAAATAGCAGTTTTAGATAGAACCAAAGAAGCAGGTTCTTTAGGAGAACCATTATATGAAGATGTAAGAACCTTATTCTATGGTAAAGAAAATGCACCTGAAATCGTTGGTGGACGTTATGGTTTAAGTTCTAAAAACACAACTCCATCTGATATTAAAGCAGTTTTTGATAATCTGGATAATAATAATCCTAAAGATCAATTTACTCTTTCTATAAAAGACGATGTAACCAATACATCACTTGAGGTAAATGAAAAAATCAATACAACTCCAGAAGACACTGTTTGTTGTAAATTCTGGGGTATTGGTGGAGATGGAACAGTCGGTGCCAATAAAAATGCCATAAAAATTATTGGTGATAATACTGACATGTATGCTCAGGGATATTTTTCCTATGATTCTAAAAAATCAGGTGGAGTGACTGTTTCTCACCTGCGTTTTGGAGATAAAAAAATAAAAGCTACTTATTATATAGATGAAGCAGATTATGTTGCCTGTCATAATGATTCATATGTCGACAAATTTGATATGGTATCTGATCTCAAAGAGGGAGGAACTTTTGTCCTTAATTGTAGATGGTCTGCAGAAGAACTAAATGAAAAATTACCTGCCGATATGAAAAAATATATAGCAAAAAATAATATTGAGTTTCATATTATAAATGCGGTTGATATTGCTGCAGAAGTTGGTCTTGGTGGCAGAATTAATATGGTTATGCAGACTGCTTTCTTCAAGCTGGCAGAAATAATTCCTGTTGATCAAGCAATTGAATATTTAAAAGATGCAATAAAGAAAACATATGGTTCTAAAGGAGATAAAATTGTTGAAATGAACTGGAAAGCTGTTGATAAAGCTCTGGATTCCCTGGAAAAAGTTGATGTTCCAACAGAATGGGCCAATGCCAGTGATGAAGCAGCAGTTACAGTTGAAGAAGATAAACCTGATTTTGTTAAAAATGTGGTTGATGTTATCAACAAACAAAAAGGTGATGAATTACCGGTTAGTGTATTTGAAGGTCGTGAAGATGGTAGTTTCCCTCAGGGAATATCAGCCTATGAAAAACGTGGAGTGGCTATAAATGTACCTGATTGGATAGTGGATAACTGTATTCAATGTAATCAGTGTGCCCTTGTATGTCCTCATGCAGTAATAAGACCATTTTTACTGGATGAAGAAGAAATGGAAAACAAACCAGAAGGAATGGAAACAAAATCAGCAATTGGTAAACAGTTAAAAGGAATGGAATACAGGATTCAGGTTTCACCTCTGGATTGTATAGGTTGTGGAAGCTGTGCCAATGTATGTCCTGCCCCTAAAAAGGCATTGGTTATGAAGCCTTTTGGAGAAATGGTCGAAAAAGAAAAAGATAACTGGGATTATGTAGTTAATAATGTCAGTTATAAAGAAGATTTAATGAAGGCTGAAAGTATTAAGGGAAGTCAGTTCCAGAAACCATTACTTGAATTCCATGGTGCCTGTGGTGGTTGTGGAGAAACTCCTTATGCTAAACTTGTAACTCAGCTTTACGGTGATAGAATGCTTATTGCCAATGCAACAGGTTGTTCTTCCATCTGGGGAGGATCAGCACCTACTTCAGTATATACTACAAATGAAGAGGGACATGGACCGGCCTGGGCCAATTCTTTATTTGAAGATAATGCTGAATATGGTTATGGTATGTATCTGGGTACAGAGCAAATTAGAAATAAAATCGAGGATTTAATGAAAGAAGCTCTGGAAATGGATATAGATAATGAATTAAAAGAAGCATTTAATCAATGGTTAGAGGGTAAAAATAATGCTCAAGAAACAAAAGCAGCAAAGAAAAAAATGATACCCTTACTAAAAGAAAATAAAGATAATCAAGTCCTTGCTGAAATACTTGATAGGAAACAATATATTATTAAAAAGTCACAGTGGATTTTTGGTGGAGACGGCTGGGCCTATGATATAGGCTATGGTGGTCTGGATCATGTACTGGCCATGAATGATGATGTAAATGTTATGGTCTTTGATACAGAGGTTTATTCAAATACTGGTGGTCAGGCTTCAAAGGCTACTCCAACAGCTGCAGCAGCTGCCTTTGCTGCTTCAGGTAAAGAAGTAAGGAAAAAGGATCTTGGAAGAAATGCTATTAATTATGGATATGTCTATGTTGCTCAGATTGCCCTTGGTGCCAATATGAATCAGGCGGTTAAAGCAATAACTGAAGCAGAAGCCTATGATGGCCCATCATTAATTATTGCTTATTCTCCATGTAAACTTCATGGACTTAAAGATGGTATGGGTTGCAGTATAGCTCAGGAAGAAAAAGCTGTAAAAAGTGGATTCTGGCACCTGTATAGACATAATCCTGAATTAAAAGAAGAAGGAAAGAATCCATTTGTTCTTGATTCTAAAGAGCCAACTGAACCATTGAGAGATTTTCTCTTAAGTGAGGTTCGTTTCTCTAAATTACAGCAGACTTTCCCTGAAATAGCGGAAAGACTTTTCAAAAAAGCTGAAAAAGATGCTGAAGAAAGATATGAAGCATATAAAAAACTGGCTGAACAGGAATAAATAACAAAAAGAGGTTTAAAATAAACAAATAAAAATACCGGTGGAGGCAGGGCTTTACCTCCTCCGGTATTTTAAATTTTAACAGTACAGGAGGAAAAATTATGGGTTATGTTTTTGCAGCTTTATTTATTATTTTTGTTTTCTTTTTACCCTCTATTTTTAAATATATTAAGGAAAAGCCTCTGGAAAGATTATTAATACTAGGGGCCTGGGGATTTAGTTGTTTAATGACTGCAATTTGTGCTTTTGTTGTGAGGGCAGTTCTGATTGTACCTGAATCAGCAAATTCCTTTTTTCAGGCAGGAGGTAGTTTTGATAAGTTTTTGATTTTTATTTTATTCTGGTTTTTTCTATTGCTTTCTTATTTATTATTTTTCTTTTACAAAAAAAATACTGGGAGCAGGTTTATGTTGATATTCTCTTTTCAGGTATTTATAATTTCTGTTTTTCACCTGCTTTATTTTTATATTAGTAATAACTTAAATATTACCAATGGTCTTTTTTATACTGGAGGAATTATTTTTGCAATAATCTTATTTGTATTCAGTAGAATGACAGCAGAAAAATCAGTTAAAGAGCTTTTAATATATGAATTTCCAAAAAAAGTTTTTGATATTTTTGAGAAAGGTATTTGACAGACTGAGAGTTTTCTAATATAATATGTAGTGCTGAAAAGATAAATTTTTTATGTGCGCCTGTAGCTCAATTGGATAGAGCGACTGACTACGGATCAGTAGGCTGAGGGTTCGAGTCCTTCCGGGCGCACCATTTTTATCTTTTTTTTGTTTTTTGGTTAAATAGAGGCAACAAAAAATGAGGTAAAAAAATGAAATTAAGTGATAAAAAATATATGAATTTAGCCCTGGCAGAGGCTCAAAAAGCCCTGGAAATCAAAGAAGTTCCAGTGGGTGCTGTTATTGTTCATAATGACCGTGTAATAGGCAGTGGTTATAATTTAAAAGAAAAAACAGGAGATCCAACCTTACATGCTGAAATTATTGCAATTAGAGAGGCATCAAAACATCTATCTGACTGGAGATTAAATAACTGTGAATTATATGTTACATTAGAACCATGTCCTATGTGTGCCGGGGCAATGATTCAGGCCCGGATCAAAAGACTTGTTTTTGCTGCACCTGATAAAAAAGCGGTGGCAGTTAGATCCTTATATAATTTGCTTGAAGATGAGAGGTTTAATCATCAAATAGACGTAGAGCACGGATTAATGGAAAAAGAAAGTCAGCAATTATTACAGAAATTTTTTAAAATGCTAAGGAAAGGGAAGGATGGGTGAGCCTGGTTTAAACCGCTCGATTCGAAATCGAGTAGACACTGATTGTGTCTCGAGGGTTCAAATCCCTCTCCTTCCGCCATTATTTTAAACTTGACAGGACTTTTTAATTTTATTATAATAGCTATTGTGATTAATTGTTTTTATCCAATATCCAACTTCTGACTTCTTACATCCTACATCCATATGGAGAGGTGTCCGAGTCTGGCTTAAGGAGCATGATTGGAGATCATGTGTAGTCCTTGTTGATTACCGAGGGTTCGAATCCCTCCCTCTCCGCCATATGATAAAGAAGAGAGCCTCTGAGAAGAGGCTTTTTTTATGCCTGTAAAGTTAAATCATGTGTATATTGCCTGCGTTGTCTTTTATATTATTAAAGTAGAATTTTAGCAATTTTGTGATAAGTTATCCACAAAATGTGCATAGAATGTGTGTTATTGAGCACATATGTTTGGAATAGTGGAAAAAATATCTAAGGAAAAGTTCTAATTTAAGAGCGTCCATTATCCAAAATAAAAAACACCACCTACGCACCATTCGGCGTTTCAGTGGTTCAATTAAAGTGTATCACACCAGTATTTCTTTTGTCAATCAGCATCTTTTGCATTTTTTAAGTCTTTTGTCTGCTTAATGTAAACATCTAGAACTTTATAATAAATGGGATGACAAGTTTATTTAACAAAAAAATATTGCAACAAAAAAGTAAAGATTATTCTATTAATGCTATAGAACAAAATTGGAGAAAATAAATAATTGGTAAAAAAACTTAGAGAGATGAATTGCCTAATATAGAAGAGGATGGAAGTTTCGATAATTATTATGATAAATGCAATAATAATGAGAAACAAGAAAGAGGCAAACATAAAAGGAGGGATATTAATGTGCGAAAAACAAGATAAAATGTATATCAGGTATTTAAAAAATAATTTTAACAGAAAGAAAAAAAGGAAAGATAAAGATGAGGAAGATATTAAAAATATACTTAAGCAAGAGCTTAAGTCTGAAATTCAAAAAGAGAAATTTGTTATAGATCAAAATTAACAATGGATTAAAATGTTTATTTACATTTTAAAGTTTACTAATCAAATCATTTATTTTTTTTTCTTTATTATGTTTAATATTTTTGGTATTTATATTAAAGTCGGACCGTCCAAAAAAATTTTTCAACGCTCTTCTAATCTCCCTCGATCGCTCTATTTCCGGGAGAGAATCATACCACTCCTGGAGATCATCATTTCTCCCAAGCCTAAACCTAAAACTCGGAATATCACCACTTTCTTTGAGCTGTTTTTTGAAAAATCTTCTTACATTACCCAGATTTGACTTGTTAATTAATTCAACTTTTTCTATTTTTTCATAAATATATTCATACAGAGTAGCTCCTCAACCACCAGTCAAAATTATTTACTCAACTCTGAGAGAATGTACTTCACTTATAATCTTATTATTGGTTTTCCAGCCAGGTTTTTGTATTTATAAATAATTTTTTGTTATAAAATAGAATATTTGCAGGAAATACTGATATTCTATTGAAAGAATATAGTAAGATTTTGAATAAAATCTAAAATATATTTTTAAAAATAAATTCAGATGGGCAAAATAAATAGAAGAGTTAAAAAATTTATATAAATAAGGTGATAAAATGAACCTATGGATAATGTTTTTTGCAGCAGCACTGGCTGTAATTAT
>PWOK01000262.1 GCA_003557445.1 Halanaerobiaceae bacterium | reverse complement strand
TTCAACAGAGGAAAGATATAAACATACACTTGTCGCTGTAGATGGTTTTTTTGAAGAAAATAATATTTCTGTCGAAAAAGGAACAACAATAAAATAAAATATATAATATATTAGTTTAAAAGATACAGTCGTTTTTATATGACTGTTTTTTTATTACATTTTTAATAAATTATCTATTAAAAAAATAATTTGACAAGAAGATATTCTAACAATACAATATAAGTAATAAGGATTAGGGAAGGGAGATTTGTAAATGGCAAATTCCATAAAACATCCAGAATCTGTTAAAAAGGGAATCAAAAAAATTAACTGGGTAACAGGAAAGATGGAAATTTTAAATGAAATAAAAAAACAATATATAAAAAAATCACCTCTGGAGAATAAAAATATTGCCATATGTTTACATCTTGAAGCTAAAACAGCGTATATGGCTTTAGTCTTAAAACAACTTGGTGCTAATGTTTCTATTTGTGGCAGTAATCCCCTATCAACTCAAGATGATATAGCTGCTGGCCTTGTAGAAAAAGGTGTTGAAGTTCACAGCTGGTATGGAGCCAGTAAAGATGAATATGAACAGCATTTAAACAGGGTTCTGGATAGTAATCCACATTTAATTATTGATGATGGTGGAGATCTGGTACAAAAAATACATTCTGAACGACCTGATTTAAGTAATTTGATTATTGGTGGTGCTGAAGAAACCACTACAGGTATTCACCGTTTAAAAGCAATGGAAAAAGAAAAAATCCTTAAATTCCCCATGATAGCTGTAAATGATGCTTATTGTAAGTATTTATTTGATAATAGATATGGTACCGGTCAATCAGTCTGGGATGGTATTATGAGAACAACCAATATAACTGTAGCCGGTAAAACAGTGGTAATTGCTGGTTATGGATGGTGTGGTAAAGGAGTTGCTCTAAGGGCAAAAGGATTAGGTGCCAGAGTTATTATCTGTGAAATTGATCCTATTAAAGCCTGTGAAGCCTGGATGGATGGTTTTAAAGTTATGCCCATGGAAAAAGCAGCTATTAAAGGTGATATTTTTATAACTGTTACTGGCTGTAAAGATGTAATTACCGGAGATCATTTTAAAAAGATGAAAGATGGTGCCATTCTGGCCAATGCAGGTCATTTTGATGTTGAAATTAGTAAGAATGATTTAAATGATATTTCCATAAAAAAAGAAAATGTTAGAAAAAATATTACTCAATTTAGATTGGAAAATAATAAAGATCTTTATCTTCTAGCAGAAGGAAGACTGGTTAACCTGGCAGCAGCTGATGGTCATCCTGTAGAAATTATGGATATGAGTTTTTCTCTTCAGGTTTTATCATTATTATATTTACTTGATAATAGAAATGAACTTAAAAATAAACTATATAATGTTCCTGAAAATATTGATAAAAAAGTTGCTAATTTAAAACTAAAAGCACTGGGGTTGAATATCGATAAATTAAGTAAAGAACAAAAAAAATATCTAAATAAATGGTAAAAGGTAGGTAGGAATGAATGGATAAAAATATTGAATATTTAAAGCAATTTGTTCTTTTTTCACAATTGGAAGAAAAACAATTAAAAGAAGTCGATAAATTAATGAATACTAAATCATTCCCAGAAGATTATACAATATTTTTTGAAGGAGATAAAGGTGAAAATATATATTTTCTTAAAAAAGGTAAAGTGAAAATTCTAAAAGCAACAGCTTCAGGAAAAGAACAGATTCTGGAAATTATCAAACCTGGAAATGTTTTTGGTGAAGTAGTATTATTTGGTTTTGATGAATATCCTGCTACTACACGAACTGTAAATCATGTAACTGTTGATATTCTTTCCCGTAAAAAGTTTAAAAAACATTTTAATCAAAATCCAGATATTGCCTGGGGTATGTTAAATGTAATGGCTAAAAAACTTTATAAGTCTCAACATAGAATTAAAAATCTCGGTTTAAGAGATACCAGGGGTCGTGTGACATCATTTATAATTGACATGGCAAAAGAAGCAAAGGGAAATTCTTTTAAAAATGTCCCTATAAATATCAGTCAGCAGGAGATTGCAGATTATATTGGAGCTTCCCGGGAAACTGTCAGTCGAGCTTTAAATTCTTTACGTAAGATAAATTTAATTGATATTAAAAGAAACAAATTATTAGTATATGATCTTGATAAATTGAAATCATATCTAGAAAATAAATAGTATTAGAAAGGGAGATTTAATTGAAGATTATATTTATTTTATTATCAGGATTTTTACTCTCTATTTCATTTAGTAATCCCTCATTATATCTTCTGGCCTGGATTGGCTTTTTACCGGTTTTATATGTTCTGGATAATAAAAAAACATTAAAAGAAGGTTTTATAACAGGCTGGATACTGGGTACAGTAATTATGGGGGTTGCCTCATACTGGTTATATTATCCTATGGCTGATTTTGCAGGAATGCCTTTAATACTTGTTTTATTTTTTGTTTTTATGGCAGTTTTACTTCTCGGTCTTTTTTATGGACTCTGGGGTATTTTATTTGTTAAAATTAATTCCCGGAAAATTCATCCACTATTAACTGCTGTTAGCTGGGTGGGAATAGAGTATTTAAGATTTAGATTAATGACCTATTTTCCTTTTGGTTTTATTGGTTATACACAGGTTGATTTTAATACATTATTGCAACTTACTGACATAGGTGGTGTATTTTTAATATCTTTTATTATAATTCTTATAAATATTTATTTATATAAGGTTGTTTTTCTAAGAGAAAAAAAGAGTATTCTTGCTTTTTTAATAATTATATTTATTATTTTTTCTACAGGTATTTATAAAAATAATCAATTTGATATTGATAATATGGAAAGTCTAAATACAGGTATTGTTCAAACCAGAGTTGCTCAGGAGGATAAATGGTTACCTGAAAATATTAGATATAACTTAAATTTTATTATTGACCATTCAAAAGAGGTTGATAATACTGATATAATTATAACCCCGGAATCTTCTTTAACTTTTGACATTATACGCAATAGTTATTACAGGGAAATATTTTTTGATAAAATTAATGATGTAGATACAGATATAATTATTGGCAGTCAGTCTATAATAGATAATGTACAGGAGAAATACAATAGTAGTTTTTTAATAACAGCTGATAATAATATAGAACAGAGATATAATAAAAATGAACTTGTACCTTTTGGTGAAAGAATACCTTTGAATAATCTGGTAAATTTAATTACAGGTATGAATATGCGTTCTCTTGCCTCAGGTGATCAATATACAATTTTTGAAACAGATTTTGCCTCCTGGTTAATTGTTATTTGTTCTGAAATATTAAATCCTGAATATGTTAGAAATAGAGTTAATGAAGCTGAATTTATTGTTACTCAGTCAAATGAAGCCTGGTTTGGGATAACTAATTTACAGGAACAGATGTGGACAGCTGCAAGATTCAGGGCAGTAGAAAATAGAAAAAGTGTGGTTAAAGCCGGAAATTATGCCTATAGTGGTGTTATTAATCCTGATGGAAAAATAGAAATGATAAAAGGTGTTGAAAATAAAGGTTCTTTTGTTTCCAGCCTTTATTTGAATCGTGGTAACACCTTTTATCAAAAATGGGGGGATTTAATAGGAGCTTTTTCACTGTTTATTATTTTTATGTTTTCTCTTATATATACTGCAAAGAGTTTAAGCAATAGATTCTGAAATTATATTACCATCAATACTAATATTAATAATATTTAATTCCAGATTACTGTTGGCTTCATCTATAGCATTTTTAACTATTTGAACCAGACCACCACAACACGGTACTTCCATTCTGGCCACAGTTATACTTTGAATATTATTGTATTTAATTATTTCTGTTAATTTTTCTATATATCGCTGTGCATTATCCAGTTTAGGACAACCCAGAGCAATTATTTTACCCTTTAATAATTTCTGAAAGTCACCATAGGCTACAGGGACACAATCAGCAGATATAAACAGGTTTGAATTATTTAAATAAGGAGCCTGTGGTGATAACAGATGAAGTTGAATTGGCCACTGTTGAAGCTCTGACTCTACTTTTTGCTGGTTGGTGTTTTTAGGTGATTTTGTTTTATTCATATTCATCATTCTACTTCCAGGACAACCACCTGATACTGGTTGAGAATGAGCCTGTTGGGCTCTAAGCATTTTTTCAACACCTTTTTGGCCTCTAATATTTTTTACATGTTCTTTTGTAGCTTCCAGATCAAAATCTTTTGTTTCTTTTTCTTCTATTTTTAAGGCACCTGTAGGACATGTACCAATACAATCACCAAAACCATCACAAAATTGTTCATTTACCAGTTTGGCTTTACCATCTATAATCTGTAGGGCTCCCTCCTGACATCCAGTAACACAGTTACCACAACCATTACATTTGTCTTCATCAATAATGATAATTTTTCTTTTTACCATTTTGATACCCCTTTCTCAAAAGTATAGTAAATAAATAGGATTTATGTATATAATATATGGTTTTTAATATACTTTCTGTGACATTTGCCACATAAACAAATAAAATGTATACTTAAGTATGAAAAGATATTGATCAATGATTAAATGAGGTGAAAACATGAGTAATAATTTTTTTAATCAGGCAAAAAGAGTAATTCCCGGTGGAGTCAATAGCCCTGTAAGGGCCTTTAATAATATGGATATTGAACCAATATTTATTGATAAAGCTAAAGAGGCTTTCATTTATGATGTTGATGGTAATCAATTTATTGATTATGTTTTATCCTGGGGCCCCATGATTTTAGGTCATGCTCATCCAGAAGTTATAAAACAGTTAAAAAAAATTATAAGCAGTGGTACAAGTTTTGGAGCACCAACAAAACTTGAAACAAAACTTGCTAGGATGATAGTTGAAGATTACCCAGCAATTGATAAAATCAGAATGGTTAATTCAGGTACTGAAGCCACCATGAGTGCTGTAAGATTGGCAAGGGGTTATACAGATAAAAATAAAGTAATTAAAATTATAGGTTGTTATCATGGCCATAATGACAGTTTTCTGGTTAAAGCTGGTTCTGGTCTGGCAACTGCAGGTATACCGGGGAGTCCTGGAATACCGGAAGAATTTACCGAACAAACCATTCCTGTTCCATATAATGATATTCAGGCTGTACAAAAGGCTTTCAAGAAATCAGGTCATGATATCGCAGCTTTGATAATTGAACCTGTTGCCGGTAATATGGGTGTTATTAACCCTGAACCAGGTTATCTTGATTTTTTGAGAGAAATAACCAGGGAAAATGAAAGTTTATTAATTTTTGATGAAGTTATAACTGGATATAGAATTGCAAGGGGAGGAGCTCAAGAATTATATGATATAAAACCTGATATAACCTGTCTGGGTAAAATAATTGGTGGGGGATTACCTATTGGTGCCTATGGTGGTAAAAAAGAAATTATGGACTATATAGCACCAGAGGGACCGGTATATCAAGCTGGAACTCTATCAGGAAACCCGCTGGCCATGACAGCTGGAATAACTACTCTTAAGATACTTAATACTGAAGGTGTATATCAACAATTAAAAGAAAAAACTGATTATCTTGTAAGTAAAATGAAACTAATTTGTAAGAGAAAAGGTATTCCAGTTCAATTTAATAAAAATACTGCTATGTTTAGCCAGTTCTTCACAGAAAAAAAAGTTACTAATTATCAGGACTCTGTAAATGCCAGTAGTGATCTATTTAAGAGGTTTTTTAAATTAATGTTAGAAAAGGGAATTTATCTGGCTCCTTCACCTTTTGAATCAACATTTTTATCTTTAGCTCATAGTAAAAAGTTACTTGATAAAACCCTGACAATTTA
This sequence comes from Halanaerobiaceae bacterium, assembly GCA_003557445.1. The sequence continues at coordinate 4,247 of PWOK01000262.1, read as the reverse complement.
TCAGGAAGTAATAAATGAATTATAATAATTGGGGTGAATAAAATGTTTTATCCAGTTTTTTTAAATATCAAAAAAAAGCCATGTCTGGTGGTTGGTGGTGGAACAATTGCTTATCGTAAGGTTAAGGGATTAGTTGAGTGTGAAGCTGATGTTCTGGTTGTTAGCAATAAAGTTAATAATAAAATATATGAAATATTACCTGATGAGAAAATCAGGAAAGAAAAATATAATAAAAAATATTGTACAAATAAACTAATTGTTATTGCAGCCACTGATCAGGAAAAACTAAATATTCAAATATATAAAGATGCCAGAAAAGCAGGGGCTCTGGTTAATGTTGTTGATAATAAAGAATTATGTGATTTCATTATGCCTGCAGTTGTTAATAGAGGAGATCTTAAAATTGCCATTAGTACTGGGGGAAATAGTCCGGCACTGGCTAAAAAAATTAGAGAAGATCTTGAGGGAAAATATAAGGAAGATTATCAAGATATGAATAATATTCTGGGGGAAATAAGGGAAATTATAAAAAAGAATATTGATAATCAAAATCAAAGAAAAATTATCTTTGATAAACTGGCATCTCTGGTGAAATTGAGTGAATATATCGAGTAAAAAAGGAGGTTAATCATGTATTACCGTCCAAGGCGTTTAAGGAAAAGTTCTGCTCTTAGAGCACTGGTAAGAGAAGTTAATTTAAATATTGATGATTTTGTTTATCCCTTATTTGTGGTTCCTGGAAATGGTGTAAAAAAGGAGATAGAATCTTTGCCCGGTAATTACCATTTTTCTATTGATATGCTTCTTAAAGAAATTGAGAGTTTAGTCAAATTAAAGATTAAAGCTATTTTGTTATTTGGAATACCTGAAAAAAAAGATGCAGAAGGTAGTTCTGCCTGGTCAGAGAAAGGTATTGTACAGAAGGCTGTCAAACAAATCAAAAAGAATTTTCCTGAGATGGAAATCATCACAGATATCTGTTTATGCGGTTATACAGATCATGGACATTGTGGTTTGCTTGATTCAGGGAAAATTGATAATGATCAGACATTAAAAAGATTACAAAAAATAGCCATTTCACATGCTGAAGCAGGTGCAGATATAGTTGCCCCTTCAGATATGATGGATGGAAGAATTGCTGTTATTAGAAAAGCTCTTGAAAATAATAATTATTCAAATGTAGCTATAATGAGTTATAGTGCTAAATATGCCTCAGGTTTTTATGGACCATTCAGGGATGCAGTTAATTCTGCACCTTCTTTTGGTGATAGATCCACCTATCAAATGGATCCAGCAAACAGTAGAGAGGCAATTAAAGAAGTTAGATTTGATATTCAGGAAGGTACAGATATTGTAATGGTTAAACCAGCATTATCTTATCTTGATATTATTTATCAAATAAAACAAAAATTTAATTATCCAGTAGCCGCCTATAGTGTAAGTGGTGAATACAGTATGATTGTTAATGCTGCAAAAAAAGGACTTGTTGATAGAGAAACTATGATGGTTGAAATTTTGACATCAATTAAAAGGGCTGGAGCAGATATAATTATTACTTATTTTGCAAAGGATATGGCTGAATTGAGGTGTTAATCATGGATATTGGTCTAATTAGTTTTAATTTTGAAAATACCCCTATTGAGATCAGGGAAAAAATTAAATTTACTAAAAGAAACTATGAAACCGGTTATAATTATTTAAAGGATAATGATTTTGTTCAGGAATCATTAATTCTTTCTACATGTAACCGTACTGAAATCTATTATATTAAGAATGGGGAAGATTATAGCAGGGTTAATCAGGAAATATTATTAATAATAAATAAATTGTTTTCACTTAATATTAATCTCTTAAAAGAATTTGTTTCTTTTAAAAAAAATGATCAGGTTATTGAATATTTACTGGAAGTTGCCAGTGGGCTGAGGTCTCAAATTATTGGTGAACAGCAGATACTGGGACAGGTAAAAAAAGCCTATCAGAGGGCACTTCAGAAAAATACCTCTGGAAGATATTTAAATTATATTTTCCGGGAAGCAATTACAACCGCCAAAAAAATAAGAACAGAAACAGGACTTTCTGAGAAAAATATATCATTAAGTTCTGTGGCAGTTAATTTTATAGAAAAAAAATATGGGAATTTATCATCAAAAAAAGTTCTGGTAATTGGTGTGGGGGAAATGAGTAAAATTGTTCTGGATATATTACAGGATAAAGGAATAGAAAATATATTTGCTACCAATAGAACTCATAATAAAATTGTTAAAATAAAAGATTATTTTCCTGGAGTTATTCCTGTGAATTATGATAAATTACACAAAACAGCTTCAGAAATGGATATTATTATTAGTTCAACTGCAGCACCACATTTTATTTTAAAAAAAGAAAAAATGAAACACTTTTATAATAATAAATCAAATAAAAGGATTATTATAATTGATCTTGGACTTCCACGGGATATAGACCCTGAAATTTCTAAATGGCCGGAAATTGAAATATATAATCTTGATCATCTCAAAGAGGTAACTGCTAAAAATAAAAAATATCGTTACAGTCAAAAACAAAAAGCCCAAAATATTATTGATGATGCTCTCTGTGATATTAAACAGTGGCAACAATGGCAGGAAATTGTCCCTGTTATAAAATTAATAAAAAATAATAATTCCAGAATAATTAATAATCAATTAGAAGATATGAATCTACAATTAGAAAAAAAACGGGAATTAAAAGAGATTTTAGATAATCTTGCTGAAAAAATGTTTAATGATATTATACTTAACTTAAAAGAACTAGCACTTAAAGAATGTAAAGACTATGAATTAATCGAAATAGTTAAAGATATTTTTCAAAGGAGGGAATAACTCTTGCAGAAACTTGTTATTGGAACCCGTGGAAGTAAACTGGCACTGGCTCAAACTAAATTATTTGCCATGAAAATTAATAAATATAAACCTGATCTGGATATTAAGATTAAACCTATTAAAACCAGTGGTGATAGAATAAAGGATAAATCCCTGTATAAAATAGGAGGAAAAGGTTTATTTGTTAAAGAAATTGAGGAGTCTCTTTTTAAAGAAGAAATTGATATAGCAGTCCACAGTCTTAAAGATATTCCGGGGATAACTGATGATAGATTAGTACTGGCCTGTTATCCTGAAAGAGAAAATCCAGCTGATGTTTTAATTTCTTCGAAGGAGAATACACTTGATAACTTACCCCGGGGTTCTGTCCTGGGCACAGGAAGTCTCAGGAGACAGATACAATTAAAACAATATAGACCTGATCTAGAATTTATTAAAATCAGGGGAAATGTGGATACAAGGATAAAAAAAATGAAAAATAAAAATCTTGATGGTATTATACTGGCTGCAGCTGGCCTGCACAGGCTTGATATGAAAAAAGTAATCAGTGATTATATATCTTATGATATCTGTACTCCTGCAGCAGGTCAGGGTACTCTGGGAATACAAATATTGAAAAAGAGAAAAGATTTACTTAAATTTTTAAAGAAATTTGATCATAAAAAAACCAGGCTGGCAAGTATTGTAGAACGAAATTTTATTAAATCAATGGGTAGTAGTTGTAATTTACCGGTGGGGGCTTTTGCCAGAATTGAAATAGCTAAAAATAATATTACCTGTAGACTGGAGACATTTTATTCAGATAAAAATGGAGAAAAATATATAAAAGATACCAATAAATTAAAGTTAAAAGATGAAAATAATATTAAATTATTAGAAAGAAAATTTGCATTGTTTGGTATTGATGGAGCCAGACAAATAAAGGAAAAGAGTGATATATATGATAGTACAAAATAAAGGAATTGTTTATCTTGTGGGAGCAGGTCCTGGTGATTATCGATTGCTTACAGAAAGGGGTAAAAACATACTGGAAAATGCTGATATTGTAATATATGATAGACTGGTTAATCCTTCATTACTGGCTTTTGCCCCCTCAGCTGATAAAGTGTATGTGGGTAAATCAAGAGATAAACACCGTTATACTCAGACAGAGATAAATGAATTGCTTGAAAAAGAAGCTAAAAAGGATAAAAAAGTAATAAGATTAAAAGGGGGAGACCCTTTTGTATTTGGTCGTGGTGGAGAAGAAGCTTTATATTTAAAAGAAAACAATATAAAATTTGAAGTAATTCCCGGTATTACTTCAGTAATAGGAGCACTGAGTTATGCTGGTATACCTGTAACTGATAGAAATTTTAGTTCATCTTTTCATGTTTTTAGTGGTCATGA
>PWOK01000224.1 GCA_003557445.1 Halanaerobiaceae bacterium | reverse complement strand
TTATTAAAATTCCTGCCAACCAAATTGCAGGTGAACTGGGAAGTGATAAAATAGCCAATATGGTAATGCTTGGTGCCTATATCTGTAAAACAAATATTGTTCAACTGGAAACACTGAAAAATTCACTGGAAAATATACTTCCTCCCAGAAACCATGATTTGATACCTTTAAATTTAAAGGCCCTTGATAGAGGAGTACAGGTAGCATTAAAATCAGAATAAAAAGGTGTTAAATCAGAAGTTAATACAGAAAACCGGAGATTTTATCTCCGGTTTTATAATTTTCTTTTTTAGTAATTTAATCTTTAATTTTTTCAACCTTAATTCCAGTTTGATGTCCATTGAGGTCATAAATTTTAATATTATCACTTTCCTCAACATTCTGTAGTTTTTGGGCCAGTGTTTCTTTTTTAATATAATCTTTAAATTCATTTACAGCTTCTGTTATTTCCTCATCTCCGAAGTAATAAATATTGATATTATCCATGACATCATAATCTTTTTCTTTTCTGATCTGCTGTACATGGGAGACAAGTTCACGGGCCAGTCCTTCATTTTTTAGTTCCTGTGTGATATTAATATCCAGAATAACAAAGAGGTTATCTTCCATGGAAACGGTATAACCTTCTTTATTATTAATTCTTATATCTACAAATTCTTCAGTTACTTCAAATTCTTTTCCATCAAGGTCAAGAACTATGGTTTCTCCCTGTTCCAGTTTTTTTGCAGTTTCTGTGGCATCTAAATCGGATAGTTTTTGTCCAAATAAACCTACTTTATTTCTCAGGATAGGTCCAACTTTCTGGAAATTTGGTTTCAGTTGATAATTCATATACTGGCTTAAATTATCGGTAAATTCAACATTTTTAACATTTAATTCTTCTTTAATTAAAGGAATCAAATCAGATATTTTATCTTCATATTTACCATGGACCAATACTTTCCTTAAGGGCTGTCTCACTTTTATTTCCTGTGCTTCCCTGGAAGCTCGACCAAGGCCAACCAGAGTCCTGGTTATTTCCATTTTTTCTTCAAGTTCTGGTTTGATATTATCCTGGTTAAATTCAGGATAATCACTTAAATGAACAGAAAACTCACCGGTTAGTTTACGGTAAAGTTCTTCAGCAAGATAGGGAGAAAAAGGTGCAATCAGTCTACTTAACCCCTCCAGTATTTCATAGGTAGTTTTATAGACAGCCTTTTTATCATCATTAAGTTCTCCTGCCCAGAATCTACGGCGAGAACGCCTGATATACCAGTTTGATAAATCTTCATCAATAAATTCCTGTATATTTCTAACAGCTTTAGTCAGGTCATATTCTTCTAAATTTTCAGTAACAGTTTTAACAAGACTGTTATACCGGGAAAGAATCCATTTATCAAGTTGTTTTCTTTTTTGGTAGGGTACCCTGAATTCCGCCGGATTAAGCTCATCAGTATTGGCATATAAGCTGAAAAAATGATATACATTTTTCAAAGTACTGTAAAATTTACTATTTACTTCTTTTAAACCCTCAACATCAAATTTAGTTGGTGTCCAGGGTGGTGATACATAAAACAGATACCAACGTAGTATGTCTGCTCCATATTTATCAAATAACTCAAAAGGATCAACTGTATTTCCCTTTGATTTAGACATTTTTTTACCTTCTTTATCCAGAATCAAATCATTTACCAGTACATTTTTATAGGGTGATTTACCGGTAACAAAGGTTGAAATTGCCAGCAGTGAATAAAACCAGCCTCTTGTTTGATCTATACCTTCACAGATAAAATCAGCAGGAAACTGCTCTTCAAATAATTCTTTATTTTCAAAAGGATAATGATACTGGGCAAAAGGCATGGAACCACTATCAAACCAGCAGTCAATTACATCTTCGACCCGGGACATTTTTTGTTCACATTCTTCACATTTTATATGAATTTCATCTACATAGGGACGGTGTAGTTCTATATCTTCATCGATATCTTCAATAGCTTTTTCAGCCAGTTCTTTACGGGAACCCACACTGCTAATATTACCACAGTCACAGGTCCAGATATTTAAAGGTGAACCCCAGTATCTACTGCGGGATAAGGCCCAGTCTTTTAAGTTTTCCAGCCAGTTACCAAAACGTTTTTCTCCCACAAAATCAGGATACCAGTTTACCTTAGAATTATTTTCAATTAATTGATCCTTTAATTTTGTCATTTCAATATACCAGCCCGGTTTGGCATAATAGAGTAAAGGAGTATCACAGCGCCAGCAGTGAGGATAGTTATGGGCCAGTTTTTCTTTATCATATAATTTACCCTGATTATATAACCATTTGAGAATATCTACCTCCAGTTCTTCTTCCATAACAAATCTGCCTTCCCAGGGGGTGGCAGTATAACGTCCATCCTCATCAACGGGTTGTAAAACAGGAAGATTATATTTTCTACCGGTTGTATAATCATCTTCACCAAAAGCAGGTGCAGTATGAACTATACCTGTACCTTCTTCAGCAGTTACATAATCAGCTAC
>PWOK01000079.1 GCA_003557445.1 Halanaerobiaceae bacterium | reverse complement strand
GCATACACCAATGGCTGGTTTTACACTCAGTGGTATGTCCGAAATTGATGGAGGACATCTTGCCTGGAGTTTCAAAGATGATATTGCTGAAGTAATGATATATGAAAGAAGACTTTCGGATGAAGAAATAGAAGTTGTTGAAGAATATTTATATGATAAATGGCATAAGTAAATGTAAAGCAAACTAAATATAAAGAATCATAAAGTTAAAGGGAGAAATATTTTATGAAGATAAGACACTGATAAAAAGGATTTTTTTATCAGTGTTTTTTCTTATTTAACTTAATGTAAACAGAAGTTAACATAAATATATTTACTTTACAGAGAAGTTTATGAATAATTCAGGAAAAAATAATAAATGTTAATATTATGCAGGAGTTTTTTTATTCACTCAGAATTATATAAATAACAACTTCCATATTATACTTAAGCAAGGGAGATGATTTTTTGTTAAATAATGACAAACTACCAAGACAAGAATATCCCAGACCACAAATGAAAAGGGAAAACTGGCTTAATTTGAATGGTGTTTGGGATTTTGAAATTGATCAGGGGAAAAGTGGACGGGAACGTAAATTGCCCGCAAAAAAAGGATTAGAAAATAAAATTTTAGTTCCTTTTTGTCCGGAAAGTAAATTATCAGGCATAGAACACAAAAATTTCATGGAAGCAGTGTGGTACAAAAAAACATTTGAATTACCTGAAGGCTGGTTACAAAAAAATGTTTTACTTCATTTTGGAGCAGTTGATTATAAGACAGAAGTATGGGTGAATGGTTGTTCTGTTGGAACACATCAGGGAGGATATACTCCATTTACTTTTGAGATAAAGGAATATTTAAAAGAAGGCAAAAATCAAATAACTGTATGTGCTGAAGATAATACTCGTTCTGCAAAACAACCATCAGGAAAACAATCTACAAGGTATGATTCACATGGTTGTTGTTATACCAGAACCACAGGGATCTGGCAAACTGTATGGTTAGAAAGCACACCAGAGACTTATATACAAGATTATCGGGTTTATCCTGATGCAAAAAATGCTAAAATAAATTTGAATATTATTTTGAATGGTAATATAAATGATGAATTGCATCTTAAAGTTAGAGTTACTTATAAGGATAAAGAAATGACAGAAAAAAAAATCAAAATCATTAAAAACAATGTTAATTTAGAATTAACTCTTAAGGAAAAACATCTCTGGAAACCTGATTGTCCTGAAATTTATGATATGAAAATAATTCTTTTACAGAAGGAAGAAGAAATGGACAGTGTAATAGGTTATTTTGGTCTTAGAGATATTACTATTACTGATAATAAAATATTAATCAATGGCCAGTCAGTTTTTCAAAGACTGGTACTTGATCAGGGATATTATCCAGATGGAATATATACTGCTCCTTCAGATGATGATCTTAAAAAAGACATTGAAATAGCACAGGCAATGGGTTTCAATGGTGCCCGCCTTCATCAAAAAGTTTTTGAACCAAGATTTTTATATTGGGCTGATATAAAAGGATATTTAGTCTGGGGAGAATACGGAAGCTGGGGTTTTGATATTACTAAAGCTGAAGGTCTGAAAAATTTCCTTCCAGAATGGCTGGAGGCAGTTGAAAGAGATTTTAATCATCCTTCTTTGATTGGTTGGTGTCCATTTAATGAAACGTGGGACATGGATGGTAATAGACAGGATGATCAGCTATTAAAGATTGTATATGAAATAACAAAAAAGCTGGATAAAACCAGACCAGTAATTGATACAAGTGGAAACTATCATGTTATAACTGATGTTTTTGATATTCATGATTATGAACAGGATCCTGATAAATTTGCCTCTAAATTTAGTTTTATGAAATCAGGGAATAAAGAAGATTTTTATGTAACTTTTGAAGATCGTCAACAATATGGAGGACAACCTTATTTTGTAAGTGAATATGGAGGAATATGGTGGAATCCAGAAAAAAAATCTGGCTGGGGATATGGTGAAAGACCTAAGAATAAAAAAGAATTTATTAAAAGATACAGGAAACTAACCGAGACTCTTCTGAATCATCCTGAAATTTTTGCATTTTGTTATACACAGCTTTATGATATTGAACAGGAAGTAAATGGTCTATATACATATGAAAGAAAAGCAAAGTTTTCTCCAGAGGTTATTAGAAAAATTAATTCACAAATTGCAGAAATTGAAAAATAATAGCTAAATGGTTAATTTTAAAAAACCTACTTGAAATAACCCATATATTATATTATAATATATATAGGACATAAAATAACATATAATGTAAGCAAACTTAAATAAAATCAAATATTACAACAGGAAATAGATGAATTGGAGTAGAAATAAAATTAAATATTTATATAACTTCAACTTCCATAAAATCTCTGGCTACATAGGAATTTTTAAATACTTTTCTGGCCTCTTCTTTTATTATATCAGGATTTTTATATCTCTGGGAATAATGAGTCAGAAGGAGTTTTTTTACTCTGGCTCTGGAGGCAAGTTC
>PWOK01000058.1 GCA_003557445.1 Halanaerobiaceae bacterium | reverse complement strand
CTGGCTGTAACCATTTGATTTATGAGGGAGCAGATATATTTCTTAATAAAAATCAGCTTCTGCCAGACAATGATGATGACAATGAAAATAATAGTTCTAAACAAATGAATAAACCTGGAAGGAACAAAAGTAATAAGATAATAAAATTTGCTAAGGATCTGGGAGAAAAAGAAAGACAAATTATAGAAGTATTAAATAATAATGGTGGGATGTCAATTGAAGAATTAATTTATATAACTGATATAGAGGGGATGGAGTTAGTAGAAAAATTATCAATATTGGAGGTAAAAGGTATAGTAACTTTAAAAGGTTCTAAATGTGAACTCGCTAGGATACCGGTTAATTGCCGAATTTTACCATGAAAGTATCTTTGTTATTATTTAGATTTGATAATTAAATAACACAAAAAGGAAAATAATTCTTGACAAAAACAAACGTATGTATTATAATATAAATAAATTAAATTTTCTAAAATAAAAATAATATGTTATAATAAGGGTGTGAGAATATGGCTGAGATAGAAAATCCACATGATATGTTTTTTAAAAGATCAATGAGTGATATTAACATTGCCAGTGATTTTGCTTTGAATTATTTTCCTGAAGAAATAAAAGAAAAAATTGATTTAAAAGGGATGGCACTGTTTAAAAATGATGCAGTAAGTAAATTTTTAAAAGAAAATCAATCTGATATATTATATAAGATTAAGCTAGTGGTGTTGAAAGTATTGAAATTAAAGGGAATGAAATCAAACTTCCCAAACTAGGTTGGGTTAAATTTAGGAAATCTGATAGAGTTTTTCATAAAGTAGATAAGTTTTTTGCTAGCACCCAAAAATGCAGTGAATGTGGTACTAAAAACCCCAGGCTCAAAGACTTATCCATCAGAGAATGGACTTGTGGAGAGTGTGGAGCGTCAATATATATATAATAGAAAAAATACGATAGAGGTGATTTAATAATGCTATATATTATAAATCTTTATCTTTTTTTTGCAATAATTTTATCCATATTTTTATCTACTTATATACTACTTTGTAAAACAAAAATTAATTATATGAAATATTTTTCGATTATAGGTCTGAGTGTAAGCATTTATTTATTTGGTTATTTAATGGAAATAAATAGTTTTAATTTAGAACAAATGATATTTTGGAATCAAATTCAATATCTTACAGTTCCTTTTTTATCAACATTATGGCTAACAATAGTTCTTTTTTATACCAAAACGAAACTAACTATAAATAAATGGATGATTATTCTTTTGTTTTTTATTCCAATTCTTACATTTTTAATTAGACTTACTAATTCTTTTCATAATTTTTTTTACAGTTCTATGGAATTAAAGCAAATATCAGATATTTCAATATTACATTTTGAGAAAAATTTTTGGTACTATGTTCAGGGATATTACTTGCTTTTTTCAATGTTTATAACTACATTGCTTTTATATTTTGCATATAGAAGAAAAAAACACGTTAAAAGGATTCGCTATTTTATTTTGTTAATTGCTTCAATCATACCATATATTGGCTTATTTTTGATTATGATAGATTTTAATGACCTGGGTTTGGATTATGGTGCATTACTTTTACCTATTTCTTTGATTTTAATATTCTGGGCAATTTTAAAATTTAACTTTTTAGAGGTAAGGCAACTGGCATGGGAAAATATATTTGAAAATAGTTTAGAAGGTATGGTTGTTCTTGATAAAGAAAATTGGATTGTAGATTATAATTCGGCAGCAGTAAGTTTTTTTGATTCATATGAGATAACTCTTCAAAATGGAATTATGGATGATATCATTGGGAATAAAGATTTGTTAAAAAAATTAAAAAGTAAAGCTAATCTCGAGCACATTGATAAAAATGATAAATATTTTGAAATTAAAACAACGATCATGGAGAATAATAAAGACAAAAAAATTGCATTAATTAAAACAATAAGAGATATTACCGATAATAAGCTGATACAAGAAAAACTCAAAAAAATAGCAACCATAGATCAATTGAGCGGGATTAATAATAGAAGGCATTTCATGGAATTGGCAATTAAAGAATTTGAGAAAGCTAATAGATATAAACAAATATTTTCTGTATTAATGATAGATGTCGATGATTTTAAAGTAATTAATGACAAATTTGGACATGCTGCTGGTGATATTGTTATAAAAAATATTGGAAAATTAATGAAAGAAAATTTAAGAAAATCAGATATTGTTGGACGATTAGGAGGAGAAGAATTTGGAGTTGTTTTACCTAATATTTCATTAAATAAAGCTGAAATAGTAGCTGAAAAGTTTTTGAAAAAAGTTTTTCAAACAGTAATTCACTATGAAACAATACCAATAAAAATCACAGTGAGTATAGGTGTTAGTGCTTTCCATGAAAATATAAACAGCTTTGAAGGGATATTAAAACTAGCAGATGAGGCTATGTATAAAGCAAAGATGAGAGGTAAAAATTGTTCTTGTTCTCTCGGTACCGGGTAATTCCCGATTTTTGTTG
>PWOK01000300.1 GCA_003557445.1 Halanaerobiaceae bacterium | reverse complement strand
GGCGGACCTGAGCGTCGAATTTGGTGTGGATATGAGCCTCCAGTCCATCCTGGAGGGCATCGATCTGACGAGGAGGGAGCACCTGGGAGAACCCCAGGCCCAGTATCAACGAGTCGTCGCTGCGTTGGACGTCAGTAGCGACAATCGTCGCTCCTTCCTCGCAGAAGGAGCCGTCGCCGATGGTCTCAAAAGGGGATCCAGACGGTTCTTCTTCAGTATCTGGGCTCGAGGAGGCATCGTCGGGCTCTTCGTCACCACGGGGTTTTCCAAGCACCGAGAGCCACTGGTCAGCGGTGGAAATTCTCTCAAATTCATCGCTCAGCGAGAGAATATCTCGAAGGAGACGACCGACAAGTTCCTCCGAGCGTTCACCGTCGGCGGGAAATGTCGCGGTGAAGATCCAGGGAGATTCGTCGGTGGCAGCGGTCCAATCGGTTTCGCTGACTCGTTGAAGGCGTTTTTTTAGGGCTTCGGCCAAAAGAGAGGCCCTGGAGTCCCCCGGACCAAGGACGGCTTCCAGACGAAGGGTGAGGTCCCGCTCATCGGCAGTAAGTAGAAGCCTTGCAAAGCTATGGCGTGAAAATCTGGCCAGCGCCTCATGCCAGGTTCCGCTCTGAGCTTCCGGGGGATTTGTTTCCGATAACTCAATGACGAGATCGTCAAAGATCTGTTGCCATTTTGAAATGCTCGTCACATCCATAGTAGAACTCCTCGCTCGGCGTCTTGAACTGCCGGTTTTGTACGCGAGATATCACACCAGAGGCAAGCGCAATAACGAAAAAAGGCCATCCTCAAGATAGAGGACGGCCTTTGAAATTTTCGGAAATCAGGTCCGATCGAGCGCTACAATCACTCCACGATCGAATAACCTTCATTCATATCAATGATAATTACACCGCGACCGGAGGTTTCTTCCTCGGATTCCTCGGTGTGTTCCTGGGAATCCGTTTGCGGGACATGCAAAGGAAGCCGAAGTGCTTCCGGTTGCCATTCGCCGGCTCGTTCGCGTTTCATTTCGTCATAAATGATGTGTTCGGGCAGCATATCGAACTCCTTCGATGCTCTGGCAGCAGCGATCTCGAATCGGACCGACGAAGACTCTTTCGCCGACTTCAAGAAGGATAACCAGCGAACGGGTTACAACCTTCCTGTATTATTCTAATGAGACTGGAATCTTTTTCCAAGCTCTTTTCGCAAAAGAAGACCAACTCAGGTTTCAGGATAAGGGAAAAGACCCCAAAACTAAAAGTTTTTTCTGGGAAAAGCGAAAGTTCTACTTGTTCTTTTCGTCGTCGGAGTCGGAATCTTCGGGGAGGTCGGGGGAGGGGGCAGGGTCTTCTTCGCCTTTATTTTCAGTGGTTTCCGGTGCCGTGTTGCGCAGGGGGGGAGCGTCGCCGGAATCGTCAGTGCTCGATGAGGCTTCATCTTTTGCAGGGGTGGGTTTTTCTTTGGGATTTTGAAAATTTTCTTCAGAATCGCCAGAATTGTACCCGCTATTTTTTTTCTCCGAGGGAGAAAAAAGTTCGTCCGCTGAAAAACGATGGGGTGATTCTTGGGGTAAAAAATCCTCGATGGTGGTTCCTTTTTGGAAAAGACCTCTCGTCACGTCAGAAAGATCTGAGGAGCCGCGATCTGGAGAGTCACGATCATCGAGGGGGGCGTCTTTGGACTCTTGGTTCACTTGTTGCTCCCGAGCAAATGCTTCGTCGTCTTTTTTATAGAAGGCAAAGACGGCTCCGTAAAAGAGGACTCCCAGAACGCTGATGGAGACCCAGAGAAATAACTCGGCGGCCAGGCGCAACACTACGCCGACGGGGGCCAGAATTGGCCAGAACAGGGTGAGGTTATTGAACATCAAAAGCGTCCAATATCCGGCCAGGGGGATCAAGAGCAGGCCCAGCGAGAAGATGAGGAGGCGATACATGGCCCAGAAATTGTTGACCACAAAGCCTGCCCCCTCAAGAATTGCGTCTCCGAGCGACATCTCATCGATGATCAGGGGGGCACCGATGACCTCGAGGGTCAGGCGGGTGAGGGCGAGCCAGCCGATGAAGAAGGTTAAGGAGGACGAGATCAGCAGGACCTGCTGCCAGGTGGCCCAATCACCGAAGGAGCCGGCAAATCCGGCTCGGAAAAATGAGATAATTAATGCGGTGGCCAGCAAAATCGTGACCGAATGGACCGCCAGCTTCAGCAAATAAAGAGCCAGAACATGGGGGAAATGAATCCAGGTGCTACCGGCGAAGGTATGCCATCGCGCGATGGGCTCTCCCCGGAGACCGGTGGCCAATAAGCCCCAGATCCCGCTGATGACAAACGCCTGGATGGTCACCCCCAGAAGGGTGGTAAAGCCGACGACTCCCACAAAACCGGCGATAAAATTAGGAGATCGCGAGATGTCGATGAGGCGGTCGATCCAGGCCAGCGGAGTCTGGCCGGTGGACATAAAGAGTTGAAAATCGACGACATAAAGAGAGAGGACGAACATAACAACGGTGAACGTGCCG
>PWOK01000275.1 GCA_003557445.1 Halanaerobiaceae bacterium | reverse complement strand
TTCAAAAATATACATACTTATTTCTCTGATTGAAATAATCAAACCGATTTCAAAAAAAGATAGTCCAATTGCCAGAAAATAAAGATATATATAGGGTTCAAAAAAACGCAGGTTTTTAAAAAAGCCATAAAAACCAAATTTAACTATATTTTTATCTATTAACTTTTCCATTGACTTAAATACACTCCCTGTCAAAATATAGACTTCTTTTATTTCTGTACTTCTTTCAATAATTTTCTGCTTTATAGTGTATTCTGAACATTACCTCACCTGTTTTTTTGAATTTATTAATCTTTTTTTTCAGATTATATTGTTTCTTAATTATAGCAAAATCATAGTAATCAATCAACATAAAAGGAAGTTATTTTAGGTTAAAAGAAGAATAAACTTTTTGAATATAATTAATTTCAGGATAATTATGTCAATTTAAATTCTAATGCATAATATAATTGTATATTATAAATAAAAGAAGTGAAAATATGGTAGAAGAATGTATTGAATGTGATTGTATCCCCTATGAAAACGAGTGTTGTTGTCCTTCAGAAGCCGGAATTACTATAACTCAACCAGCCTGTCAGACATTACCTGATGGTAGTATTACAGTAAATCCCTGTTTTGACGGACATTTTTCATTCTGGACTTATAAATTTCAAACTAATTGTGATATGGATACCAGAGGAATAAGTAGTATCGGAATTCCTATCTGCGAAAATATCCACACCAATATTATTACTGTAGAAGAAGAAATAAATGGTTGTGGAAGTTTTCGGGAGGTTTCATTTGAAAGGATAAGGAATGATCCCAATTTTGGTGAAGCACCGGAAGGTTTTCTCTGGTTAAAAATTGAATCTGACGATAGATTTGATCAAGGAGTTTGTGTGAAATACAGAATAAAAATAAGAGGAAACTTTCCTGCATCCGAACAGCCAATAGCAGTTAAAGCCCATGATATAATACTTGATTTTTTCTGTGAAGGTTGTTATTTAGTACCGGACTGTCCAGCTGAACCCTCAATATTAGTAAATAAAGAATGCGAAAAAATAATTGAAAATAATGAAGCAACCTTGAAATATACAGTAGATGTCACTAATAATGGTAATATTTTACTACCAAATGTAGATTTTGTTGATCAAATAACCTATGATGCAACAATTATAACAATCGGTAATATAGAAATAGATCCACCATTAGATATTGATCTGACTACCCCCGGTATTATAAATATTTCTGGAAATTTAGGAAATATTGCTCCCGGTGATTTAATCAGAATAACTATTGAAATTCCAATCACCAATATTGCTGCACCCGGTCAATATAATATTAAAGGAACGGCTACAGCTACTTCTCCCGCCATGGGAGCTCAGTCAACGATGTCCTGTCTTCTTGTTCTAGATGCAGTCAGACTAAGGGGAGAAAAATGCTGTTTGATAGGGGAGACACCGGATGTATTTCAGTTTCGAGTACAGGTAGATTCAATTGGTGATTCGCCACAGACTAGATTTGATATAATTGATATTTTAGTAGTTCACCCGGGAGTAACAGTTCGATTTACTTCGTTTGATGATTGCTCAGCTGTTTTTGCGGATAACCAACAACCAGTACCTTTAAATACAAATGTAACAGACCGTACAATAATAATAAGATGTTTAAACGAAACTATACCAAAAAATGGAACCATTACCAAACACATTACCGGTCGCGTTATTTCGACTACGGCTTTTGTTGAGCCAGTTGGTATTAGAAATTCACTTAATCAAATTAGATTTCTGGAAGGAGAAGAACAAATATTACTGGGAATAGATAATGTTCCTGTAGATGCTTCTTTTGAAGTTGGTGGATTTCTTGAGTGTCAAAAAGATTGCTAATAAATAATAATAACCATGTGAGATAATACATTTGGATTAAGAAATAATGGAAAATAGGGATATATCTTGACAAATTTAATATATTAATATAAAATCTAAATTACAAATTATTAAATGTTATGAAGGGAAAGAGTAGTTTAATGATTTTTTTACAGAGAACCCGGTGGCTGAGAAAGGGTAAAAAATTATTGAATGAACATGGTCCTGGAACTATCCATCAAATCCCAAAAGGTAGTAGATGGTATCGGTTCTGCACCCGTTATAGTGCTAGAGTATAAGCACATATCTAATGTGCCGTACTTGAAGAGGTTAATACTGTGAAGTATTAACAAAATGAGGTGGTACCACGGGTAAACTATACTCTCGTCCTCCAGAATTATACTGGGGGGTGAGAGTTTTTTTATTTTAAGATTACTTTTTTATAAAATAATCAAAAAAAATTAAGAGGTGATAATGTGAATATATTAATTGGTGGTGCCTGGCCTTATGCCAATGGTTCTTTACATTTAGGTCATATTGCCAGCCTGTTACCTGGTGACATTATAGCAAGATATTATAGATTAAAAGGAAAAAATGTATTATATGTTTCAGGAAGTGATTGTCATGGTACTCCCATAGCTTTAAGAGCAAAAAAAGAAAATATT
>PWOK01000099.1 GCA_003557445.1 Halanaerobiaceae bacterium | reverse complement strand
CACCTTCTCCAACAGCTATAACCCCATTATTAACAAGTGTTTCTGCAGAATCCTTATCAAGTTCATTCTGGGTGGCACATGGTAAAGCAATATCACATTTTAAAGTCCAGATATCAGAACTATTTCCATAAAATTCTGCTGAGGGGTGTTTTTCAGTATATTCTTTAATTCTACCTCTTTCGATTTCTTTAATTTGTTTAACTGTATCCAAATTTATACCTTCTGGATCATGTACAAATCCATCTGAATCACTGAGAGCAATAACCCTGGCTCCAAGTTCCTGTGCTTTTTCAGTAGCATATATAGCTACATTTCCAGACCCTGATATAACTACATCCTGATCTTTTAGAGAGAGGCCATTATCATTTAACATTTCATTTACTATATATATAAGTCCATATCCAGTTGCTTCAGTACGAACCAGACTTCCTCCCCAGTTAACATCTTTTCCTGTTAAAACACCTGCTTCAAATGTATTGGTAATTCTCTTATATTGTCCAAATAGATAACCAATTTCTCTACGACCCACACCAATATCTCCTGCAGGTACATCAGTTTTTTCACCAATATGACGGTATAATTCAGTCATAAAACTCTGACAGAAACGCATAATTTCATCATCAGATTTTCCCCTGGGATTGAAATCACTTCCACCTTTACCACCGCCAATAGAACGTCCTGTTAAGGCATTTTTAAAAGTTTGTTCAAAACCCAGAAACTTAATAATTCCTATATATACAGAAGGGTGAAAACGCAAACCTCCTTTATATGGCCCAAGAGCACTGTTGAATTCGACTCTAAATCCACGGTTTACATGTGTTTTTCCCTGGTCATCTACCCAGGGAACTCTAAATATTATTTGTCTTTCAGGTTCTACAATTCTTTCTAAAATACCTTTTTCTTCATATTCTGGATGTCTTTCAAATACAGGTTCCAGAGTTTCCAGAACTTCTTTAACAGCCTGGTGAAATTCTAATTCACCTTTATTTCTTTGATTTACTTTTTTCATTATGTTTTTTATATAATTATTAATAGTTGATCACCTTCCTTATAATTTTATCCTATTATATTATATTATATTATTAATAAAAATTCTCTTTATTTATCAAAAAACCTTTTCACAATGTGAAAAAATTAATTATAATAATTTTTTTAGGTAAGAAAGGTGATTGTTGGCTTGCTAAACAAACCGTCACCCTGCATACTCAACTTCTAGTATTGTCTACTATTGAGTTTTTTAAAAAAGAATGTTATAATAGAACACAGTAAAATATTGTCAGGTATAATCCGATATTTATAATTAGAGGTGATTGGAAAAATGTTAGAATTGATTAAAAGTTTTTTTATGGATCCCAATAAAATTGAACTGGATAAAATGGAACCTGTAGTTGAAGAAATAAATTCACTGGAACCGGAAATAAAAAAATTAACTGATTCTGAACTCAAAGCCAAAACAGATGAATTTAAACAGCGTTATAGAGATGGAGAAACCCTTGATGAACTTTTGCCTGAAGCCTTTGCAGTGGTAAGGGAGGCAGCTCAACGTTCAACAGAAGAACAATTTCGCCATTATGATGTACAATTAATGGGTGGAATTGTTTTACACCAGGGGAAAATAGCTGAGATGAAAACAGGTGAAGGTAAAACTCTTGTAGCAACTTTACCTGTATATTTAAATGCTTTGACCGGTGAAGGTGTTCATGTAGTTACTGTAAATGATTATCTAGCAAAACGTGACAGTGAATGGATGGGTCAGATATATGAATTTTTAGGATTATCAGTGGGAGTTATTTCAAATAATATGCCTTCTCAAGAACGCAAAAAAGCTTATAAAGCAGATGTGACTTATGGGACAAATAATGAATTTGGTTTTGATTATCTAAGGGATAATATGGCAAATGATCCTGATAGGGTTGTTCAGAGAGGTCATTCTTATGCTATACTTGATGAGGTGGACAGTATTTTAATTGATGAAGCCAGAACCCCCTTAATAATTTCAGGACCTGTTCAGGAAAAGACTTCCAGGTACAAAAAATATAATAGAATAATTCCCCGCCTTGTAAAAGATAGAGATTATGAAATTGAAGAAAAGAATAATATTGTTAATTTAACTGAAGAAGGTGTGGAAAGAGTTGAAAAAATGCTGGGAATTGATAATCTTTATGATGACCAAAATATTCAGTTAAACCACCAGCTAAAGCAGGCTTTAAAGGCTCATACTTTGATGAAAAAAGACCGTGATTATATTGTTAAAAATGGTGAAATAAAAATAGTTGATGAGTTTACCGGAAGAGTTATGGATGGTCGCCGTTTTAGTGAAGGACTTCATCAGGCTATTGAAGCTAAAGAAGGGGTAATGGTAAAAAGAGGAAGTCAGACTTTTGCCAGTATAACCCATCAGAACTATTTCCGTATGTATGACAAACTTGCCGGTATGACCGGTACAGCCAAGACTGAAGAAGAGGAATTTATAAAAATATATGGTATGGAAGTAATTGTCATTCCTACAAATAGACCTTTACAGAGAGAAAAACTACCTGATAGAGTATATATTGATGAGAGAACTAAATTTAAAGCTGTGGTTAAAGATATTGTTGAAAGACACGAAAAAGGCCAGCCTATACTTGTTGGTACTGTAGATATAGAAAAATCGGAAAAATTAAGCAATATGTTAAAAAGAGAAGGTATTCCCCATGAAGTATTAAATGCTAAAAACCATGAACGAGAGGCAGAAATTATTAAAAATGCAGGTCAGAAAAATAGTGTTACAATTGCCACCAATATGGCAGGCCGGGGAACAGATATTGTTCTGGGAGAAGGAGTTAAAGAACTTGGAGGTCTGCATGTACTGGGAACTGAAAGACATGAAAGTAGACGGATAGATAACCAGTTGAGAGGTAGATCAGGACGTCAGGGTGATCCAGGTTCATCCCAGTTTTATGTTTCTCTTGAGGATGACCTGTTAAGATTGTTTGGCTCAGATAATATAAGCTCTCTACTGGATAAAATAGGCATAGATGAGGATAAACCAATTGAGCATAAAATGATTACTAAGTCAATTGAAAGGGCTCAAAAGAAGGTAGAGGGGCGAAATTTTGATATCCGTAAAAATATTCTTCGTTATGATGATGTTTTAAATAAACAAAGAAAAGTTATGTATGAACAGAGACAGGAAGTACTGTTTACAGACAGTATCAAAGAAAGAATAATTGGTATGCTGGATAATGTTATTGAAGATATACTGGATATGTATTTGTCTGAAGATATTCATCCTGATGACTGGGATATTGAAGGTTTGGTTCAACACTTAAAACAATTCAGGTTTTATAAACAAATTGAGGAAGATAAATTAAAAGAAAAAAGTAGAAATGAAATTAATCAGTATATTTATGACCTGGCCCATAATAGTTATGATAAAAAAGAAGATAATCTGGGAACAGATTTAATGAATCAACTGGCAAAACAAATATCCTTAAGAATTATTGATAGAAAATGGATGTCCCATCTGGATAATATGGTACAATTAAGACAGGGTATAGGGTTAAGAGCTTATGGTCAGAAAGATCCCTTAACAGAATATAAATTTGAATCATTTGATATGTTTAATGAAATGACCAGTTCTATCAGAGAAGATATTGTTAAAACTATATTCCAGGTTGAAGTTAAAGATAACAGAATTTCAATTGAATCCAGAAAATCTGATGATCTGGATTATGAAAATAAAGATATATCTGATATGTTCTCCAGCAGAAGGAGAACATCTGGCAGGAGACAACAACAGACCAATCGAAAACAAAAACAGCAAACTGTTGTAAAACCAGAAGAACCTGGACGTAATGATCCCTGTCCCTGTGGAAGTGGAGATAAATACAAGCGTTGTTGTGGCAGATAAAAAGATCTAAAATATTAATAAGGAGAGATATATATGTCAGTAGTCAGTAATTTTAAAGAGGAACTCGGTCAAATTAAAGAAAGATTTTCTGAATTGAGGGATTTACTTTGACAGTGATAATTTAAAAAAACGGAGTAAAAAGTTGCAGAAAAAAATGGCTGAACCGGATTTCTGGGATGATAATACAGAAGCCCAAAAAACAGCCAGGAAACTTGATGATTTAAAAAAAAGGATAGATTTTATTGAATCATTTCAGGAACAAATAGATGAAATTGAGGTTTATCTGGAATTGATGGAGGAAGATGATACAGTAGACCTTGATCAGGAAATAATTGATACCCTTGATAAATTAAAGAAAGAACTTGACAAAAGAGAATTAAAAATCAGGCTTGGTGGTAAATATGATAAAAATAATGCTTTATTATCTATAAATCCAGGAGCAGGAGGTACAGAATCTCAGGATTGGGCAGAGATGCTTTTAAGAATGTATACCCGTTGGGCAGAAAAAGAAAATTATAAAATCAGCCTTCTTGATTTGATGTCCGGTGAAGAAGCCGGTATTAAAAGCGCTACCCTTTTGATTGAAGGAGATTATAGTTTTGGTTATTTGAAAGGAGAAAGAGGGGTTCACCGGCTTGTTAGAATATCTCCTTTTGATTCTTCTGGAAGGAGACATACTTCTTTTGCTTCAGTTGATGTTTTGCCTGAAATAGATGAAGATATTGAAATAGATATAGATGAATCTGATTTAAAAATTGAGACCTACCGGGCCAGTGGTGCTGGAGGTCAGCATGTAAACAAAACAGATTCTGCAGTCAGGATTACTCATAAACCTACAGGTACTGTTGTCCAGTGCCAGAATGAGCGTTCTCAGCATAAGAACAAAAAAATGGCCATGAAAATATTAAAATCAAGGCTTCTGGAAATGAAAGAAGATGCCCAGGCTGAAAAAATCGAAGAATTAAGAGGAGAGCATAAAGAAATTGCCTGGGGCAGCCAAATCAGGTCTTATGTTTTACACCCCTATAAATTAATAAAGGATCACCGTACTGAACAACAGGAAGGTAATGTAGATAAAGTTCTTGATGGAGAGATAGATGATTTTATTGAAGCTTATTTAAAAATGAAAGGAAAATAATATCATGAGAAAAATATCGGGTAAAAAAATATTCTGGCTGCTGGTTATTATTTTATTTTTATATTTTTTTATTCAGTTGTTTTTACCTGGATATGTGTCCAGACAGATAAGACAGGCAATAGAGGAAGATGCTGATAGTATTAGCAATCTGGAAGTTCATGTAAGTGCTTTTCCTGCCTGGAAATTATTATTTTTACGGGCTGATAATGCTATAATAAAGGCTGATGAAATTGTTGTAGAGGGATTTACTCTTCATGATATAAGGGCCTATTATGATGATTTATATATTGAAAACAATAGAATAAATGGTGAAAATACTGATTTAAATATTGTAATAAAGGAAGACAATTTAAATTCTTATTTATCACAACAGGACACAGGTATTGAACAGTTAAAAGTAATTTTAAATCCAGAACAAATTTTTCTTGAAGGATATATTATGTTTTTTGACTCCAGTTTTAATCTCCAGCTTACAGGTAATATTAATCTGGAAAAAAATAATGTAGTTAAATTTATTCCTGAAAATATTAAAATAGAGGACTTTTCTTTTTCCCGGGTTATTATGGAAAATATAATTAAAGATCTGGATCTGGGGTTTACTCTGGAACTTGAACAACTAAATTTTCCTGTTAATCTTGAACAGATCAAAATAGAAGCAGGTCAAATCAGAATTCTTTCAGGTGTTTTTGCTGGAGAGGCAGGAAGTTAAATGAACAAAAAAAATATATTATATTTTTTAATATTCCTGGCTTTAGTGGTTTCATCAATTAATTTTATTCAGAGGTTTAATCTTGAATCAAGTAATAATAAAATAGAACTAATAATGGAAGAGACTCAAATTGATTTGTTAATGGATGAAAATAAAAATAGAAATGATATCTTAAAAAAATTAAAAAAACAGGGATTAACGGCTATAGCCGTTAATGAACAGAGATTATTAGCAGAATTTGATCAAAAAAAAATAGAAGAAATTAAAAATGCCGGACTGATGGTTATACCGGTATTTATTGATATCGAAAGTAATACTGAATATAAATTGGATTTTTTAGAATCAATGTCCCCCCATTTAATTATGTTTTCAGGGAAAGAGATAACAGGAGATCAAGGAAATGGTCCACTGTTAATAGAAAAACTGGCCCGGGTTTTAAATGATAATAATATAAAATATGGAAAAATAGAATATTTTCTTAATTATCAGGAAGGGTCTGCTCAGTTATCTAAACTTCTTGATTATAATGTTTTGAGGGTTCATGGTATTTCTGATAGTGATAAACAAAAATATCCTGTAGAAATGGTGATACAGAGATATGTCAGAGCTGTAACTGAAAGAAATGTTCGTGTCTTATATTTGAATCCTTATTTAAAGGGGGAAGAGGGGGAACCCCTGCAGAAAAACTTAGAATATATATCCTCATTAAAAACAAAACTTGAAGAGAGGGGTTTTACTACAGGTCAAGCCTCAAATTATCCTTATTTTCGAAATTCTTTTCTTTTTTTATTGATAATAGCTTCTGGAATTATTTCAGCAGGTATCCTATTACTGGAACAATTAACAGGATGGAAAAACAAAAGGAAAATCATTTTTTGTTTCTCTTATATTATGATTATTGCTCTCTTTTTTAGTGGTCAGGAAATAATACTCAGACAGATTCTGGCTTTAAGCAGTGTTTTAATTTTTCCTATCCTGGCAGTGGTCAGTCAGTTATTACAGGAAAAAAAATATATATTTTTGAGGATTATTGGTATAACATTCACAGGTAGTTTTTTAAGTGCTGCAGTTTTACACCATATTGTTTTTTTGTTAAATATTGAACAATTTAGAGGAGTAAAATTATCCTTTTTATTGCCTTTAATTATAATTGGGATTTATATGATTTATAAGTATTCACAAAAAAAACCGATTGATTTAAGAAACATAAGATCAATCTTTAGATTAAAATATATATTACTATCTTTATCAGTTTTGATGATAATATTTTTTTATATTTCCAGAACAGGAAATGAACCATTTATTTCAGTTTCATTGCTGGAAAGGCAATTCAGAGACTTGCTTGACAGATATTTATTTGTTCGTCCCAGATTTAAAGATTTTTTAATAGGATTTCCTTTTTTGTTTTTAAGTATTTATTTTCAGGAAAAACTTAAATTCTCTTTTGGTTTTATTATTATGGTTATTTTAGGCTCAATAGCTCCTGTGAATATTTTAAATTCTTTTATTCATATACATGTTCCTCTTTCAGTATCATTTATCAGAACATTTAATGGTTTATGGCTGGGATTGATTTTTGCCTTTCTATATTTATTTATAATTAAATATGTACAAAAATTGAGGTGAGAAAGATGAAGAGAGTTGTTATTTCCGGATATTATGGATATAATAATCTGGGAGATGAAGCAATCCTTAAGGGAATAATATCTGCTTTTAAGCAGATAAAGATTAAAACTCCGGAAATTGTAGTTTTATCTTCCTCACCTCAATTTACTGCTGAAACATATAATGTAAAAGCAATAAAATGCACCAATCTTTATCAAATAATTAATAATATTAAAAAGAGTGATTTGTTTATAAGTGGAGGAGGTAGTTTAATACAGGATATTACCGGGTGGAAATCAATACCCTATTATCTGGGTTTAATACTACTGGCTCAATTAATGAACAAAAAAACAGTTATTTATGCTCAGGGTATAGGTCCTGTAAATAATAATTATTATAAAAAATTAATCAGCTGGACATTAAACAGGTGTCAGCTGGTATCAGTAAGGGATAGAAGATCTTTTGATTTATTAATCAAAATGGGTGTAAATGAGAAAAAAATAAAAGAGACAGTTGACCCTGTTTTTTCTATTGATATTGAACAGATAAAAAAAAGAAAAATAGAGATTAATAAAAACAAAACAAAACCAGTTCTGGGTGTTTCCATAAGGCCCTGGGGAAAAAATAACTATCTGGAAAAACTTGCACAGATGATCAATTATATAATTAAGTTTGCCAGTACTGAAGTTCTGATTTTACCCCTTTATTACAGCCAGGATTATCAAATTAGCAAAAAACTGGAAACCCTTATAGACACTGAATGTAAAATAATCTCTGAACAGAATAATCCACTTGATATGATAAAAATTTTTTCTCAGGTTGATTTTTTAATAGGGGTCAGGTTGCATTCATTGATATTTGCAGCTTTAAACAGGACTCCTTTTGTTGGTATAAGTTATGATCCTAAAACTGATAGTTTTTTGGAATTATTTAAAAACAATTATAGTTTTTCAATGACAGAATTTAATAATCTTGAAGGATGGGAAGATATAATAAAAAATAGCTGGTTAAAAAGAGAGGATTTTGCAATAGAACTGGAAAACATGGTAAAAAAATTCCATAAAAAATCTTTAAATAATGTTCAATCTGTTTTAAAAATCATATAAAAAGGTGAAAATTGTTATGCCGGGAAAAGTTGAAATATTGAATATTAAAATAAATAATGTGGATATGCTAAAAGCAGGTAAAATGATCGAAGATCATATTAAGATGAACAGTAAAAATAGTTTTATGGTAGTTACTCCCAATGCAGAGATTGTAGTAAGAGCCCAGAATGATCAGGAACTTGCCCGCATATTAAATAATGCTGATCTGGCCATACCAGATGGGGCGGGGATTGTAATTGCTTCCCGTATTTTGAGTGGTGTTTCTTTTTCAGAAAGAGTAGCCGGATTTGACCTTATGAAAAATTTATTTTCAATAGCAGTTAAAAAAAAATATAGTATATTTTTACTGGGGGGAAAACCGGGAATAGCATCTAAGGCCTGCAAAAATATTACTAAAGAATATCAGGGAATAAATATTTGTGGTTTTCACCATGGTTATTTAAATCAAAAACAGCAAAAAAAAGTAATTAAAAAAATAAACAAAGAAAAACCGGATATTTTATTTGTGGGGATGGGTGTACCCCTACAGGAAAAATTTCTTGATAAATATATTGATATCCTGGACATAAAAGTGGGGATGACAGTTGGTGGAAGTTTTGATATTCTGGCCGGAAAAGCAAAACGAGCACCACTGTGGATGCAGAAAGCCTGTCTTGAATGGTTATACCGTCTGTTTAAAGAACCCTCAAGAATTGGCCGGACTTTAGCTTTACCCAGATTTGTATACCTGGTTATAGTTGAATTTTTAAAGGATGGTTAGATAATTATGATCAAAAGATGGATTAATAAAAAGGTAATAGTTGAATTTATAGGCTTAACAACAGGTATTATAATTACTGCTCTGGGTTTAACCCTGTTTTTAATTCCCAACAGGATAGCTGCCGGGGGAGTTAGTGGCCTATCAATTATTATATTTCACCTTTTTAATATTCCTGTAGGATTAATGATGCTGATTTTAAGTATTCCTTTATTTATAGTTTCTTTAAAAACTCACGGGATTTCTTTTGTTAGCAGGAGTATTTATGGAATTGTTTTATTATCAGTTCTGATTGATATACTGCAACCTTTAACCCTGGCCTTAACTGAAGATTTATTACTGGCTTCTATATATGGTGGTGTAATAATTGGTCTGGGAGTAGGACTGGTTTTTCGCTGTAAGGGGACTACAGGTGGAACTGATATGGCGGCCCGTATTTTGAATCATTTTTTTGACATTACTTCAGGTAGGGCCTTATTAATAATTGATGGTATAATTGTAATTATAGCCGGAATAGTATTTAATATAGAAGTGGCTTTAAATGCTGTTATTACTATTTTTATTGTCAGCAAAACTATTGATATAATTCAGGAAGGCCCTTATATCAGCAAAATGTGTATTATTATCTCTGATAATAGTTTACAAATTAAAAATAAAATTTTAAAAGACCTTGACAGAGGATTAACTTCAATAAAAGGAATTGGGGGCTATACAGACCAGGAAAGACAGGTGTTGCTCTGTATTATTAACCGTTCAGAGGTTTCAAAACTAAAAAATCTGGTATATGAAGTTGATAAAAAGGCATTTGTTGTAATTACAGGGGCACAGGAAGTTATGGGAGAAGGTTTTAGAAATATATCATGATAAAATTACCTTTGTTTATTTTTATATATTTTAGTATTTTTAAAT
>PWOK01000245.1 GCA_003557445.1 Halanaerobiaceae bacterium | reverse complement strand
TTAATTGGTAAAAAATAAAAAAACAGGTTAGCAGAAGGTGATATCATGAAAATAATGGTTGCTCCTGATTCTTTTAAGGGCAGCTTATCAGCAAAAAAAGTGGCTGATAATATAGCTAAAGGAATTAAAAATATTTTTCCGGAGGCTGAAATTATAGAAATCCCCATGGCAGATGGTGGAGAAGGGACAGTCCATTCATTGGTTGAGGCGACTGATGGAAAATTATATTATGAAAAAGTAACCGGTCCTCTTGGTGATAATGTAGAGGCTTTTTATGGTGTTCTGGGTGATGGAGAGACAGCTGTTATAGAGATGGCGGCTGCCTCTGGAATGACTCTGGTTCCAGAAGGAAAAGAAAATCCTGCAATTGCTACCACTTATGGAACCGGGGAATTAATTAAAGCAGCCCTGAATCAGGGAGTAAAAAAAATAATTGTAGGAATAGGTGGAAGTGCTACCTGTGATGCCGGGGTCGGTATGGCTCAGGCCTTAGGTGTAAAAATTATTGATCATAAAAGAGAGCAAATAGGGTTTGGTGGTGGTCAGCTGGGGAAAATTAAAACAAGTGATATATCAGAAAATGATCCCCGGATTAAAGAAGTGGATATTGAAGTTGCCTGTGATGTGAATAATCCTCTTTATGGTAAGAATGGTGCTGCTTATGTTTATGCTCCCCAGAAGGGGGCAGATAAGAAAATGGTGAAAGAACTGGATAGAAATTTACGGCATTTTAATAATATACTTAAAAAAGATTTAAAGATTGATCTACAAAAAATCCCGGGAGCAGGAGCAGCCGGAGGACTGGGAGCAGGTCTGGTAGCCTTTCTAAAAGCCAGGATAAGGCCTGGAGTAGATATTGTACTGGAAGTGAATAAAGTAGAAGAGAGAATGAAACAGATGGATATCGTTATAACCGGTGAAGGGAGAATGGATGATCAGACTGTTAATGGTAAAACACCTGTGGGCATTGCCAGGATAGCTGCTAAATATGATATTCCTGTAGTTGCTATCTGTGGTTCTATCGGAGAGGGAGTAGAAAAAGTTTACCAGAAAAATATTGAGACTGTATTTACCATAATTCAGCAGCCATTATCACTAAAAGAAACATACAAAAAAACTGAAAAATGGTTGCAGTTTACAGCAGAACAGGTGATAAGGTTAATAAAATTATCAGATAAATTAAAATAAACTATATAATAATGGGGGAAATATAAATAATGAAAAAAAAAGCTAAAGGAGATTTTAAGAAAATAGCATCCGGTATCTGGAGAATTAGGTATGGAAGTCCTGATCAATTTACTCCATTTAGTTGTCGGGAAAAAGATCCTTTGATTGAAAAAATTAATGAGATATTTAAAAAAACAAATATGCCTTTTTCTAAAGATGAAATACAGTGTCAGATTAAAGAGGAAAGAACTGTTTTAAAGATACCAACAGCTGATGAAAAAGAACAATTTTATGGCTTTGGTTTAGACCCAGAAGCCTATCAACAAAAAGGATTACGAAAATGGTTAAGTATAAGTGCTCATAATCTTTCAAAAACTGGAGCAAGCCATGGGCCAGTACCTTTTTATATCAGTACTGAAAATTATGGTATATATGTAGATACAGCTAGAGTACCTTTTGTTCATGTTGCCAGATTAAATGAAAAAAATTTAATTAATAAAAATAAAGTAAATAATAAAAATAAAAAACTTAAAACTTCTGTAGAAGAACTGTATGCTGAGCAAGCCGAAAAAAATACAGAGAAGAAAAAGGTTGTTTTTGATATCCCCGGTGCCCGGGGGATTGATATTTATATATTTAAATGTGAAAATTTAAAAGAAATTGTTCAAAAATACAATCTTTTTTCAGGTGGAGGTTGTTTGCCTCCAATGTGGGGTTTAGGTCTTAAATATCGGGTTTCTTCAAATGCTGATAAGGATACTGTTTTTGATGTAGTAAATTCTTTACGTGAATTTAATATTCCCTGTGATATGTTAGGACTGGAACCAGGCTGGCAGGATCAGGCATATTCCTGCTCTTTAAACTGGTCAAAGGAACGTTTTCCGGAAACTCAGGATTTCATAAATAAAATAAGAGACTCAGGATTTAAGATTAATTTATGGGAACATGCCTATATTCATCCCACATCTCCTTTATTTGAGCCTTTAAAAGAAAAATCAGGGGATTATCTGGTCTGGGATGGTCTTGTAGTAGATTTTATTGATAATGAGGCTTCCCGGATATTTGCAGACTATCACAAGGAAGAATTAGTAAAAAAAGGTATTACCGGATTCAAAACAGATGAATGTGACAGACAGGCTATAGCTGATTGTACCCCTTTTAACTTTCCCTATTGTTCCACATTTCCTTCAGGAATAGATGGAGAACAGATGGCCCAGTTATATGGATATTTATATCAAAAATCATTGTATTCAGCATTCAAAGATTGTAATAAGAGAACATGGGGGGATACAAGAGCAACAACAGCACTGGCTGCACCCCTGCCCTTTAATTTATACAGTGATAGTTAT
>PWOK01000308.1 GCA_003557445.1 Halanaerobiaceae bacterium | reverse complement strand
TTTGGCTGGTATTGGAGGTAATAATGCTTTACAATTAATTTCAAAAGAAAAAGAATATGCTCTATATTTCATGACAGGGTTAAGGTGGAAAACCTGTCTGGTAATCAATTTTATAAAAAATATTGTGTTGTTAGCAATACCGTCTTTAATAGCTGGAGTTATTTTATATCTTTTTAACTTATCTATTGATGGTGATTTAATAATATTAAATATAAATAACTTTTTATTATCAATATTAATACTGACTTTCATATTTATGTTTACTACCTTTATACCGTTATTATCTATTTATGACAAATCACCGGTTTCTATTATCAGGAAATGGGAGTAAAGATAAAGGCTGAAAATTATTATTAAAAATGATTACAAAAAGGGGAGGTCTAAGCGATTGGTAATCATAGAAACTAAAAAATTAGAAAAAAAATATAACAAAGGTACTCCGGCAGAAGTCCACGCCTTAAAAAATATAAATTTACAGGTAAATAAAGGAGAACTACTGGGAATAATAGGTGTTTCAGGTTCAGGAAAATCAACTTTATTACATATTCTGGGTTGTATAGATACTGTAACTGTAGGAAAATATTATCTTAATGGTGAAGAGATTGCAAAAAAATCTGACAGAGAACTGGCCAGAATACGTAATCAAAAAGTAGGTTTTGTTCTTCAGGAATATGGTTTACTTTTAAATAAAACAGCCATAGAAAATGTTTCCTTACCTTTATTATTTGGAGATACCAGGTTTAAAAAAATTAAAGAAAAATGCCTGGAAATACTGGATGAATTGGGAATAAAGGAATTAGGAGAAAGACAGGTAAATCAATTATCAGGTGGCCAAAAGCAAAGAGTAGCTATTGCCCGGGCCTTAGTCAATAATCCGGATATAATTTTAGCTGATGAACCAAGTGGAGCACTGGATACAGATACTGCCGAGGAGATAATGGAAGTATTGGTGGAATTAAATGAAAAAGGAAAGACAATAATAGCTGTTACACATGATCCGGTGGTAGTTTCTTATTGCAAAAGAATCTTGAGTTTAAAAGATGGCAGATTAGAAAAAATTAATAAAGATGAAAATCTATATAGGGTTAATCCAGATCAGTGATCAGGAAATAAAATCTAAAAAAGGGCAGCTATAGTAAAAAGTACTTATTTAAGCAATATAAAAATATTTACCTATTGGGTTAATTAATTTTGACAACCGGAGGTTTTTATAATATAATGATTATAGAATTTAAAAGCAATAAATTAATGAAACTATGCACAAAAGAAAAAAAGGTTGTTTTGCTGTTGATCTTAAAGGGTCTTACCGGATAGTTTTTAAGTCAATTATAGATAATGATAAAATAATTGAAGAAATAGCTTTATCAGAAGTTAAGAAAATTAAAATATGGGAGGTGATTGATTATCATGACTAAATATATTGCAGATGTTGCTATACCTCCGGGTGAAACCTTATTAGAATTGTTAGAATCAAATAATATGACTCAAGCAGAACTGGCTAAAAGAATTGGTTTTTCAAAAAAACATGTAAACGAAATTATCAAGGGGAAATCAGCTATAACTGCAGAAACAGCAGTGAAACTTGAAAATATATTTTCACCGCCAGCCAGTTTTTGGATTAATTTAGAAGCAAATTTTAGAGAGGCTTTAGTTCGAATTGAGGAAAAACATGGTGATGATGAGAAAAAGATAACCCAAAAAATACCATATGCAGAAATGGCAGATTATGGATGGGTCCCCAGAACAAATAAATTAAAAGACAAAATTATTAATTTAAGAAATTTTTTTCGAGTTTCTAATCTTTCTCTTATTCGAGAAACACCAGCCTATAGCGCTGCTTTTAGAACTGCAAAAGAGGATCAAACTTCGTCATTAGCATTAGCTGCCTGGTTAGAAAAGGGAATAAGTGAGGCAAACAAGATTGAAACAAAATCATTTGCTAAAGAGAAATTGGAAGAATTAATACCTGCTTTACGCAAAATGACTCAAAAGAAGCCAAACAATTTTCATGATAAACTTGTAAGTTTATTGGCTGATTCCGGGATTACTTTTGTGTTGGTTCCATATTTGGAAAACACCTATGCCCATGGAGCCGTAAAATGGTTATCCAAAGATAAAGTGATGGTTCAATTAAGTTTGCGATATAAATATGCTGATATATTTTGGTTCAGCTTTTTTCATGAATTAGGTCATATATTATTACATGGTAAAAGAAACGAATATATCGAATATGAAGAAATAAAAAATGTTAAAAAAGAAAAAGAAGCTGATAAGTTTGCAGCAAATATTTTAATACCTAAAAATAATTATGAAAATCTATTGCAAAGAGGAGAATTTGATAAGGCTACAATTATTAAATTTGCTAAAAAGTTAGAAATATCCTCTGATATAGTGGTAGGAAGGTTATACCATGATAAAATTTTGGATTATCACATTTATACTAATCTGAGAAGACAGTATGACTATAAAGATTTTCGCAGGGAGTAGTAATTCTACTCCTTTATTTTATGCGTTTTAC
>PWOK01000177.1 GCA_003557445.1 Halanaerobiaceae bacterium | reverse complement strand
GTGATCTTGCTATTAGTATAAGAAATAGCCTGATCTAAAATACTTATAGCATCTCTAAGGCCTCCATTTGAACTATGAGCAATAATGTTTAAAGCTTTTTTTTCAAATTCTACAGATTCCTGTTTGCAAATATAAGCCAATCTTTTTTGAATATTTTTCAGAGATAAAAGTGAAAAATCAAAACGTTGACACCTGGAATGTATTGTATTAATAACCTGGTGAGGCTCAGTAGTTGCCAGTATAAATATAACACTTTTGGGTGGTTCTTCAAGTGTTTTTAAAAGTGCATTAAAGGCTCCTTTTGTTAACATATGTACCTCATCAATAATATATACTTTATAAGCACCTTTTCCCGGATGAAATTTTATTTTTTCCCTTATCTCCCTTATTTCATCAATACCGCGATTTGATGCAGCATCAATTTCAATAACATTAATAGATTGATTTTTTTCTATTTCTACACAGGGATCACATTCACCACAGGGTTCAATTGAAGAATCCTGCTGACAGTTTAAAGCCCGGGCCAGAACTTTTGCTGTTGATGTTTTACCTGTTCCCCTGGGTCCTGCAAACAAATAAGCATGACCAATTCTGTCATAGGTAAGGGCATTTTCCAATGTTTTAATAATATAGTCCTGGCCGACAATATCATTAAAATCCTGAGGCCTGTATTTTCTGTATAAAGTTAAAAAAGCCATTTTTTTCACCATTCCATATTTTATTTATAAAAATGGTCGTACACCGCTTTCGAACTTCCCTTCCAGGCGTTACCTTAACAGTTAGCTCAGATCAGGCTACCTTACGGCACATGGAGACATTCACTTACCGCTGCTTCCTCCCGGACCTGACGGGGTTCATGAAGCTCCATTGCGTAAGACCCAATCATCAACACCACTTATCAAGGCCAGACCCCAAAAGGGAAAGCCCTCAACACGGCTATCAATCCTGCTATAGCGGGTTGCAGGTTACAGGGTACCGCTACCACCCCATCTAGTACGACCAAAACTTAATTTCTTTTAAACAAATAATTTCAAGCAAATATAATTATATAGTAAGTAAAATTCAATGTCAAGCCATATGATTTCTATATAAAGGAAAAGTGTTTGCCTAAAACCCTTTTTATCAAACATTTGTCCACAAAAACAGAAGACTTATCCACAATTTGTGGATAAGTCTTGAAGATTAATATCTAAAACTACATTTAAAATCTATATCCCAATCCTATTTTGAAGTCAGGTATAGAAAAACTATCAATGCCAACCGAACCAAAACCTCCCATTCTAATATCAAAACCTCTGTCTAAAGGTGCTCTAACTCCAAATTCATAAGGTAAGGCAACTCCATCTTCTCTAAACAAAAGATTGATTTCAAAAACTCCTTCAAGAGTACCGTTAATTATCCAGTGAGAGGCATTAAACCCAATATAGGGTCTTATGTTTTTAGAAATTCCCGCCTGTAAAGCTGTAGTGGTTCCTGTTTGATACTTAATACCTGCTCTAGTAAAAGGAGTTTTCCAGTCAGCAGTTACTGCCATTTCATTTGTAAAACCATATTCTATTCCTGCTGCAATATCTTGATTGCTGGTAATCATTAGTGTTATTGCTCCCCCTCCACGACTGACATGAGGAGTATTCAGGGCAAAAGCAGCACCTGAATATATTATTATAAATATAAAAAGAAATATGAATATTTTATATTTCATTTTTCCACCTCCTTTCTTTATTGCTCGTCTTTCCTGTCCAGGGAGACTATCAGGATAAAGTGCTATTTTGTTCTGATATTGGCATCTAATTATTTGCTTTATTTGATATTTTCCTGCTAATTTTTAATACAATATTACTGTGATAAGTAGCAACATAATCAATTATAACTCCATAAGCAATTCCTGCAACAAACGCTGTCGGATCATAAAATTCAGTGGATATAAAAAATGCAAATGAAATAATCAATCCCAGGGTTGCTCCTCTCAGAACAACAATTATTCGTTTTTTCTTAGAAACAAGGCCTATTACAATTCCCATTAATAAACGGTTATAGAACAAAGCCAGCAAGAAAATATAATTACCTCTATAGCCAAACCTGTATCCTGCTCCAATTATACAGATAATACCCAGAATAATTCCCATGATAATTGATGTTTTCATTCTTGATGTAAACATTGTCGGCACCTCCAGATTTTTATAAAACACCTGTATTTATACTTATTCTACAAAAATATCATAAATCCTTTAAAAAGAAGGTTATTTGTGGATTTTTTTTATATTACAACTCCCATTTTAAAAATTAAATATATTCCAAATAAATATATAACAATAATAGTAATACTATCCCAACCAAGAAGGAAAAAAGATTTTTTAGAACGGTAAAATAATCCTGTAACAACAATCAAACTCATAATCACTCCTATAAGAGCAGTCACAACATTTGTAATTGAAACAGCAGCTAAAATTGGTCCCGGTCTATAAACCATATCAGCTATAACCAATATCATAAGATTATAAATATTGCTGCCAAACACAT
>PWOK01000269.1 GCA_003557445.1 Halanaerobiaceae bacterium | reverse complement strand
TTAATTGAAAAACCTGCAGGAGTATTTACAAAACAGGTAAGAGAAATGAATGAGGTTGCTAAGAAAAGTGATAGGGTATTCTGTATTATGTATAATCAAAGAACACGTCCTGTTTTTCAAAAATTAAAAGATCTTATACAAAGTGGTGAACTGGGAGAAATCCGCAGGACAAACTGGATAATAACTAACTGGTATCGTTCCCAGAGTTATTATGATTCAGGAGGCTGGAGAGCTACCTGGGAGGGGGAAGGGGGAGGAGTCCTTCTAAATCAAAATCCCCATAACCTTGATCTCTGGCAGTGGATCTGTGGTATGCCCCAGCGAGTCAGAGCTTTCTGTTATTTTGGCAAACATCATGATATAGAAGTAGAAGATGATGTCACCGCTTATGTTGAATACGAAAATGGTGCAACAGGGGTTTATGTTACCTCAACAGCAGATGCCCCGGGAACAGATAGGTTTGAAATAACAGGTAATAGAGGTAAAATAGTTGTTGAGAATGATCAGCTAACTTTCTGGCGTCTACGGACTCCTGAAAGAAAGTTTAACAGAGAATATACAGGTGGTTTTGGAGCTCCTGAAACCTGGAAATGTGAAGTACCTGTGTATGGTAAGACTACAGAACATGTGGGAATTCTAAAAGACTGGATAGATTCTATTCAGAAAGGAACAGACCTGTTATCCCCGGGTCTGGAAGGAATCAGGGGACTGGAAATATCCAATGCCATGCACCTTTCTACCTGGATTGATGATTGGGTGGAATTACCCATTGATGAGGATCTGTACTATGAAAAGCTTCAAAAGAGAATTGAAAATTCAGAGTTTGAAAAAAATGTTACAGAGGACAAAACTCTTGATGTAGAAGGAACACATTAAATAGGAGGTGGATAAAATGTCTGATATGATTTTAGCAGCTCAACTTTTTACACTGAGGGATTATTTAAAAACACCTACAGAAATAGATAAAACTTTAAAAAAAGTTAAAGAAATAGGGTATAATGCGGTTCAGGTTTCCGGGATTGGACCCATTGAACCGGATAAATTAAAAGAGATTACTGATAAACACCGGTTAAAAATATGTGCAACCCATATTTCTTTTGATAAAATGCAGAATAATTTAGAGACTGTAATTGAAGAACATAAATTATGGGATTGTAAATATGTTGGTCTGGGAATGATGCCAGGAGATAAATATTCTGTAAGTAAAAAAGGATTTACTGAATTTGCCCGGGATGCCAATAAAGTTGGCCAAAAACTCAAAGAAAACGATTTACAGTTTATTTACCATAATCATGATTTTGAATTTGTGAAATTCAATGGAATAACCGGGATGGAGATTTTATTAAAGGAAACAGATCCTGATTTTTTTCATTTTGAACTTGATACATATTGGGTTCAATCTGGAGGAGGAAATCCAGCAAAATGGATAACAAAAGTTGAAGACAGGATGAAGGTAGTTCATTTTAAAGATATGGGCATGAATACAGACAGAGAAAGGATAATGGCTGAAGTTGGAAAGGGAAATCTGGAATGGGATGAAATAATAAAGGCCTGTGATGAGATTGCTGTTAAATGGTGTGCTGTCGAACAGGATGTCTGTCAAAGAAATCCTTTTGAAAGCCTGAAAATCAGTTTTGATTTTTTGAAAGAAAAAGGTTTAAAATCTTAGGTTGTTAGGGTGATTTTATGGATATAAAAAAAATGTTTGATTTTAAGGATAAGGTAATAGTAATAACCGGTGGAGCCGGAGTTTTATGCTCGCAAATGGCCAGATCTTTAGGTGAATTAGGGTCGAAAGTGGTTCTTCTGGATATAGCAGAAAAAGAACTAAAACAGTTAAAAAAGGAATTTAAAAGTAAAGATATTAGTTGTTTAACGATTAATACTGATGTACTAAAAAAAGACCAGCTTGAGAAAGC
The DNA here is from genome assembly GCA_003557445.1 of Halanaerobiaceae bacterium. Next base: position 607 of record PWOK01000269.1, on the reverse strand, counting down.
TGCCAGTAAAGTTCTTCAGGAATATGGAAGAGTTGATGTTTTAATTAATGGTGCCGGTGGTAATAAAGCAGAAGCAACAACCGGGCCTGATAAATCTTTTTTTGACCTGCCGGAAGAAGCCGTTACAGGGGTTTTTGACCTTAATTTTAAGGGAACATTTCTGGCCTGTCAGGTATTTGGAAAAATCTTTGCTGACCAGAAAGAGGGTAATATATTAAATATTTCTTCTATGAATGCCTTCACTCCTTTAACTAAAATACCAGCTTATTCTGCAGCTAAAGCAGCTGTCAGCAATTTTACCAGATGGCTGGCTGTTCATATGTCACAGAATTATTCAACTGAGATAAGAGTTAATGCCCTGGCACCGGGATTTTTGTTAACAGAACAAAATCGCTTTCTTTTGATAAATCAGGATGATGGAACTCTTACTGAACGGGGCCAGACAATAATAGACCATACACCAATGGAACAATTTGGTGAGCCAGAGGATTTAATAACCACAGTTATCTGGTTACTGGCTTCTGGTACCAGATTTGTACATGGAACTGTAATTCCTGTGGATGGTGGTTTTTCAGCATTTAGTGGAGTATAAAAGGGGTGGATTATA
>PWOK01000086.1 GCA_003557445.1 Halanaerobiaceae bacterium | reverse complement strand
GGGATGCGGGTAGGTCAGGCTGTTTTACGGGTGTCACGTTGCGTGTATCTCACTGGATCATATCCCGGGAGCGAGGTGTATGACAGGACCACAGCGATGGGACGCTCCGGGTCGCAAGGATGCGACACGCTTCCCCGGATTTCACCTCCCCGGGTCCCGTAATTGCCCGGTAAACTGCGCTATATGTGATAAGTCCAGGATTAACTTGGCATGTTATTTGATGGTATAATGTAGATCACCAATTGAAGGGAGAGATGAGAAATGACCGACACGGGAGATTTCCTTTTGGGAATGGTTGTGGGCGGCATACTCGGCTTTGCAGCGGGTCTCATGGTTGCGCCCGAGAGTGGCGAGAGCACCCGCGAAAGACTTCGTGATCAGGCCAGGAGCGTGGCAGAAGAATTCCGCGAAGGGGCGGAGGAGTTTACCATCAAGCTTAAGGATGGTGCAGAAGAGGTCATGAAAAGAGCATCCACCCAGATGCCAGGTCCCGAGGAGCTGGATGCCAAGCTGGAGACGGTTGAGCAGAAGCTCAGAAAGCTCGAAGAACAGCTAGAATCCTCGTCATGACCGAACACACTTTACTATACATCATAGCAGTAGCCACGGTCGTCAATGCCCTGGCATGGATCGCCCTGGTCATATTCGGAATGCACTTGAATAAGGAAATGCAGAAGTTCAAGAGAGAAATGGCCGGAGAGATCAGGGCGATTATCGCGGAGGTCGTGCCGCTCCTGCGCGAGGTTCGAGGTACGGTCGGAGAGGTGAGACGTGTCACTGAGTCAGGCCGTAGAATCTCCGAAGAGGTGGCCACGGCGGTGCTCCTTCGCAAGATTTCGCCTAAGTGGTTTTCCAAGGGCAGTGCGGTGAAGGTTGGTATTCACGCGGCCCGGGAGGGTCTTGGAATGCTGCGCAAGTGGCTGCATAAAAAGGCCGATGCTGCCGGGGACGACCCCGAAATTGAGCTGCCGACAGACGCATAAATCCCAGCGATGTACGGGAGAGGAAAAGGGGTGTCAGTAGCCAGGTCGTGCTCGATCAGATAAAGGGATGGGCTCAAAAGTCACCAGTCCTGGACTTTGTGTACCGCCTCTACCAGCGCTTTGCGGAGGATAATTGTTTTTTCATGGCCGCGGCCATAGCGTATTACGGGGTGTTCTCGCTATTTCCATTGTTATTGGTCTCTGTGTCCGTGGTGGGTTTCATCCTGCCCGCATCCCCCGTGGAGACCCAGATCGAAAACCTGGTACGCCTGTACATGCCCGGCGCTTCCGATTTTCTCATTGATAACCTCAATGATCTCGTGCGGATCCGTGGCCAGGTGGGAGCCTTTGGAGCCCTGGGCTTACTCTGGGTTAGCTCCGCGGTGTTTAATGCCATGACCCGATCACTGAACGAAATCTGGGGCTCCCACCGCGAGACTCCGTTTTGGAGAACTCGCCTGGTCGGGGTTTTGATGGTTCTCGTCCTGGGCTTCCTCATCATTCTTGCACTTGGCATGAGTACTGCCTACCAGGTGATTCGCTCGGTGGAAGGGGAGCTGATTCGGGCTTGGGGCATGCCTGCCCTGACCGACGCCATCCCGTGGCAGCTTGCCGGCAGGGTTCTGCCCCTGCTCCTGACGTTCGCGGCCTTTACCATAATATACCAGTTTTTTCCCGCAACGAGCCTATCCTTTTCTCACGTGTGGCCCGGTGCCCTGCTGGGGACCGGAGCCTTTGAGGTGGCAAGAACCGCATTTGTCACCTACATGAGAAATGTTTCTCACTACAGGCTCATCCACGGCTCTCTCACCACGCTGGTCCTACTTCTTCTCTGGATTTACATCATGGCCATAATTTTATTGCTCGGAGCACAATTCAACGTGCAGATACGCAGAAACGGATACAGGGGGGGATGAACCGGTGGGCAGGGAGTCGGATGATCTCCATGAAATCGAAGAACGAGTCAGGCAGCTTCGGGAGGAAATAGAATACCACAACTACCGCTACTACGTACTGGATGACCCGGTTATTTCAGATGCCGAGTACGATGAGCTAATGCAGAAACTTCAAAGGCTGGAAGAGCAACATCCCGAACTCATTACCCCTGATTCACCCACCCAGAGAGTCGGTTCCACGCCCGCCGGGGACTTTGAGCAGGTCGAACATGATCCACCCATGCTGAGCCTGAACGCGGTGTATAGTGAAGAGGCCCTGGATAAGTTCGAGGCCCGGTGCCGCCGGTTGCTGGGTGCCGAAAAGGTGTGTTACTCGGTAGAACCCAAGTACGATGGATTGGCAGTCAGCCTGGTTTACCGCGATCGAAGCCTGCAAACGGCAGCCACGCGGGGCGACGGTTACACCGGCGAAAACGTCACTGACAACGTGCGGACCATTCGTTCCTTGCCCTTGAAACTCCCGGATGACGCACCGCCGTCATTGATTGTCCGCGGTGAAGTGTACATGATGAGGGACGACTTTGAAGAGCTCAACGAGAGACGACAGGAACGGGGCCAATCGTTTTTTGCCAATCCACGCAATGCTGCGG
>PWOK01000185.1 GCA_003557445.1 Halanaerobiaceae bacterium | reverse complement strand
TACTGTAGTGGAGAGGACTTAAAAAATATGTTGTTTTCCGACCGCAGATGTCTGTTGGCAGCATCTAAGATGGATACAGAGGGAAGTGAGGAAAGGCTGGAAATATTAAAAGAATTAATTACTGATCTCCCGGAGATAATAACTATTTCCACTAAAACCGGGAAAAACCTTGAAAAATTAAGACAGAGGATTTTTGAAAAAACAGATAAAATCAGGATTTATACCAAAACTCCCGGTCAGAAGGCAGATACGGATAATCCCTTTGTACTGGACAGGGGAGCAACAGTTATAGAGTTTGCCCAAAGGGTCCATAAAGATCTGGCCAAAAATTTTGAAAAAGCCCACCTCTGGGGTTCTGCTCGTTTTGATGGACAGAATGTGGGCAAAGATTATAAATTGGAGGACCAGGATATTGTGGAGATCCACACCAGTTCTTGATTATATAGAAATTAGCCTTAAAGTTTAAAGAAACTGATGGTTTTTAATTGATAAGAAAACCAAAAAATCATATAAGGAATGGGCTGTGATAGCTGCTACCAGACCAATTTCTCGGGCCAGAAATCCCAATAAAAGTCCGGCTCCCAGATAAAAAAAGATCAAAAGAAAACGATCCATAATATGAGGTAGACTAAGAGGTATATTTAAATGTGGTAGTACGAAAATAACGGTAGCCCACCAGATACCCAGATATTCCTGCATAAAACCTCTGAACAGCAGTTCTTCTCCCAGTCCAGCTAATATAGCCATTAGTATCAGTATTAATACAGGTTGATCAAAGAGAAAAAGAAAAGGTTCTAAGGCCTTGATAAATTGAGTGGATCTGAAATAGAGATATAAGTATATAGGAATAAAAAGTATTAGAGCTGCAGAAATTCCCCAGAATATATTTTCAAAATAACTAGCCGGAAGCCACCATAGTTCTTTTACCTGTGGTGAAAGAAAATACTGGATCAAAAAATAAGCAATAATTGTTAATATTATTTGACATAATAAAATAAATTTAAGTGATATATTTTCATTTTCAGTCATTGTTTCCTCCAATAATTTTTTAAATTGGTATCCATATGATTTAATTTAAATAAAAAACCTATAAATTATTATTTAAATGAATTACCTGCTTTTAAACCTATTTTATTAACGTATATTTCTTCAAATCCCAGTTCAAAAGCCGGTGAATCGGTTTTAAAACTAAAAAGACCTGCTTCTGCATCTACAAATAAGGGATCAGCAATAATTGAATTTATATCAAAACCTTCGTCCTGCCAGTCACTCAAATCATTTATATGATAGTGATTTATGATTTGATATGAATTATTTTCATTAAAAAATATATTTTGATCAACTTCTTCAAATGAATCCGGACCGGCAGTATTTCTAAAATCATAAAGCTGATTTCCACTATTATATATTATATTATTGGAAATAGTGGTATCCTGATTTTGTTCTACCTCTAAAATCATACCGGTATGAACAGGATTATTTATGAAGAAATTATTTTTTATTTCATGGCCAGATCCTTTAATGTAAATAGGGGCTGTTATATGCCAGCCGGTATCATACATACCGGATTCTACATGTTTTTTATTGTGGACTATATTATGAGTAACTGTAAAATTTTCAACATGATCATCAAGATATATTCCAAAACTTAATCCTTCAAATGCTCCAAAATCATAAAGTAGATTATAAGAAATTACATTATTGCTAGCTCCTCCCCAGGATTCAATTGCTCCTGTATCCTGAGAATCTGTATTAACTTTAGTAATTTCATTATATTTAATCAGATTATTATTTGCTTCATCTGTTTTCATAGAAACTGCATATCTTGGCAGCTCATAAATAAGATTATTTTTAACTTCATTATAACTTGTTCTGATAATATAAACTCCAGACCCGTCTCCTCTTAAATATCCTCCATGACGAATTATATTGTTAATAACCTTATTCTCATCATTAGCATGATCAAGTGTAACCACATGTCTACCGGTCTGTTCAATTAAAGAATCTTTTAATTCATTATTATTACCGTGTATGGAAACACCATTTTTTTGAGCCTGGCTAATTTTACTATTTGAAATTATATTATTATTTCCTCTAACAGAGATAATATTTTCTTTTGCAGTAGATAAATGTAATCCTTTTAACTTGATATTACTTGCATATAAAGAAATCAGATTTTCTACAACAGGAACAATAATTTTTTGGTTTTCTATTGGAGTATTATGTGGCCAGTAATAAAGATCATTATTATTAATATCAACATAAAATTCACCTGGTTTATCTAAAAATTCATATGCTCCCTGAATATAATATCTTGAGCCTTCTTTTAAGTCCATACCACTTCCCACTAAAGTAATTCTTCTGGCATTAAAATCTACCTTACTTATATCTCTAGTAGTATCCCACCAATCATGGTGTCGCCAGTAACGAACCTGGGTGTTAGTGGTATTAAATTCAGAAAAATCATTTGGATTAAATTCAAATTCATTATTACTATTAATCACATTAGCAATACGGTAATAACCATCATTTGGTTT
>PWOK01000140.1 GCA_003557445.1 Halanaerobiaceae bacterium | reverse complement strand
GGGACTATAATGAGGTTATGACTGAAATTAATTTTTCTATAATGGATTCTATAGAAACAGATTTTTCTCGGGCTACCCGAGTCGAATACACCGATGGAAGCCTGTTGGCAAGAGCCTTTGGTTTTGGAACGTCTGCCCCTACTTTAAAAGAGTTTCGCGGAGAAGCGAAGACAGCGATACGTAAGTATAGGGAAGAAGCACAGAAAATATTGGAAGACCCTGATGATACTGAGGTGGATAAGAGTAGAGCCCAGGAACGGCTATTTTCTTTCGACCAGATGCTTAAAAAGGAAGAGGTTGAAATGCTTCGAGAGAGAATAAGTTTCGTTGTAGATTCTTACTCTGCGGGGTTACGCCATATTGAGCAAATACAGGATCGAAGATGGAGAAGCGTTCAGGAACGGCATGAACTCGAAATGTCTATGCAAGAAGAGAGAGCAGCTGCCGCCCGTAGGCTTGCCGGGGATAATGCCAAGAGAGAGGCTCTCATTGAGCAAGACTTGATGAGAGAAAAACGTGCTCTTATGGCCCAACATGCAAAGGAACAAGAACGTTTTGCCCGTCGTAGATTAATGCTCCAATTTGCTCAAGCTAAAGCAGAGGCTATTGGTGCTGCCATTGGTGCCGCTAACGACACTACAGGTGGCCCCTTTTCTCGATTGGCGGCCTTTTCAGCTGTGTTAGCCCCTCTTATGGGGTACGCTCAACAGGTTGCAGATTATAATCATTCGCTCTCCTCTCCGTCAGTGGCCGGTGGCTCTTATGGGTATAGTGCACCTGCCCCTATGCAAGCATCGGGAGGTACTACAATATACATTGATAGGGCTGTGGGTGAAGAGGAAGAGGTGCGTGAGATTTTTAGGAAAGTTTCCGAGGAGGAAAGACGATGGCTACAATAACTTTTACGGCACCGCATAACTCTGCGGTGCTAACACTTCCCGCAGTAAGGATACCTTATTTCTCCCCTCCTGTTGTGAGAAAACCATTACAGCGTTCCTTCAGAACGTATAGTGGAAAAATTATCACCTCAGATGTGGCTACAACTATAGTAGACGTAGAGTTTACTATACGGGGGCTCACCCCGAGTCAATTCTACCAGTGGAGAAAATTTGTTATCTCAGAGGTATCTTTCAATCTACATCCTTTTAATCTTTCTATAGTGGACGTTAATAACTTAGACTTAGGCTTAGGTAGAGGAAATAACACCATAACGGGTTGCCATTGGAGAGAAGAGTTTAACTCTACTGAACAGCTGGAAACTCACCGTGCTCCTGATGTGTATGATATAACCATACCCCTAACCTATCGAATAGATGAAAACAATAAACTCCCTTGGGAGGCGTAATGAATAATGACTTAACTATACACATTTCTTCTGGTGGAATCGACTCGGACAAAAACCCGTTTACTGTTTGGGATTCTGACGGATGGCTTCTACCCCTGTCAGAAAATTATCCTATCATTTCGGGACACCCGTATCTTGATGGACTGGTTCACGTGGGGGAGATACTGAATGAAACAGTGTTTATTGAAAAAACTGGTCTTGTCGGAGAAGAGACTGAAAGTGATGGAATCGGGGGCGTGAATGAATTAAAAGATTTTTCATTTACAGTTTCATTGGAGGTTCTAAACGTCTCTAATTTGATGTATCTGGTGGGCAGAGAAGTTGAGGTTATAAAAGTAGGGGAGACTCGATTTAAAGGCTCAATTATTTCCTTAAAAAGAAAAGATAAAAAAGTCGCTATTAAAGCCCGGGGCTTACTATATTCTTCAGATAAAAATATAGATGCCAGTGATGACGACCCCGTAGTAATTGGGGGAGAGAGGTATGTTAAAGTCCCTGTTGTTGAAGATGAATTAGGTAACAACTGGTTGAAATTGAATAAGGAACGCAACAACATTCTCGGCCTATATTTCAAAGAAGAACAAGAGGTTGAAAGTGGGGAAGAACCTAATTTTATTCCTGTTACGGACAAGTTTATTCACAGAGATGACGGTAAGATTTATTTTGATCCTAAGTTTGGCTCTCAGTTTCTCGATGCTGAAGTTCATAACGGTTATATAGATGTACACGACCCTTTTTATGTAGGAATAACACAGGAAATACCTGAGGGGGTTGGGATTGTTAAAGAGTCAGAGAACTCGGCAATACTGCTAAAAGACGCTGGGGTATCCACGCCTTTAGGTACTCTGCATATGCTATACAGCCCGAGGGAGGAGTTTATTGGATACCTTAGTGATTCCATCGACGTAAACGACTCGTTCAATTATGAGGGGGTAATAGTTACCTGCGTCGAAAAATTGGATCGTCCTTTATACGGAGTGTCAGGCACTCAAATAGGTTATGGACAGAAGTTTGAATTTGACTTCGCCCCCCACCCAAGTTATTTCCGTTATGAAGTTACTCGGTCGGGTACGTCAGTAGCTAATCACTATAGTTTCGTTGAAAGACATTTCTTCGCAGGTAAAATCTTCTACATCTATAAAACATCAGCGTGGGGAGCTTATGAGCCGTTACTTGACTCTATGTTATCTGCCCCT
>PWOK01000220.1 GCA_003557445.1 Halanaerobiaceae bacterium | reverse complement strand
TAATATATTTACCCACCTTTAAAGCCCCTTTCTTTTGTGTTTCTTTAAAGGTAATATGAGAGGTTAATATTATACATTGTTATTATATACACATTACCTTTTATTTGTGAATTATTATTAATTCTGACAGCCAGTACATTTTTCTTTTAATAGTTTGTCCAGCCATGACATTTTTTTATAATTATCAAGTACTTCAGGTGCTTTCTCTTTTACTTCGTTCCAGCATTTATCACATAACTTTGCACCTGCATTCTTTATAATATTATCAGATAATCCGAGTTTTTGCAACCTTTCTTCCCTTTTCATTATTTTCCTGTTTTTAATATCTACTGCCCTGTCACTTACCACTACCAGGGCAATTTCACCCTTAAATTCAGGAGAATCAACTCTTTTAAAATCAAGATTATTTTTACGAGCAAGATTAATATAATCCTGAGCATAATCCATATCTACATTACGGTCTATAATTAATTTTTTTGCTTTTTTATTATTAATTGCCTTCATTATTTGGGGATAAGTTCCTTTTTCCATTACCTGGTCATAAGTTAAATATTTAATCACTCTTTCTTTAAATTCACCTAAATATCTATTTTTTTCTTCTTTTTTTATTTCAGGAGGCCCGTATAGACCCTGTTCTACTTTCTTTTCTAAATCACTTTTTTTATCTTCTGACATTTATTTATACCCCCTATAACCAAAAACCCCCGGAATAAGGGGTTTTGTCTAACCTGGAGTTTATCAAAAATCTTTATTATAATCTTCATATGCTTTTATCCAGGCTTCAGATTTTTTTAACCTGTTTTTTATTGTCTCTATATCAAGGTCTGACCCTCCAGCTTCCAGATCTTTTTCTGCTTCTTTTCGAGTCTTTTCCTGTTTTTCAATATCAATATTTTCAGGCAACTCAGCAGTTCTAACAACAACATTAACCTGGTCAGGCCTAACTTCCATAAAACCTTCATCCACTGGTATAAGTTTTTCCTCTATTTCTTCATCTTTTCTTGTTCTGATTTTTAAAACACCTATTTTTAAAGCAGTTACCAGAGGAGCATGATCTGGTAATACGCCAATCAAACCATCTATTGCCGGTGCTTCAACCATTTCAACTTCCTGGCTAAAAACAACATTATCAGGAGTAACTATTTCTAATTTAATAGTGGCCATATTTATTCACCTGCTTCAATTTTCTCGGCCTTTTCTACAGCTTCATTGATAGTACCAACCATATAAAAAGCTTCTTCAGGCAAATCATCATGCTTACCTTCAATTATTTCTTTAAATCCTTTTATGGTATCTTCTATTTCAACATAGGCACCTGGTCTTCCGGTAAACTGTTCAGCAACAAAAAAGGGCTGTGAAAGAAATCTTTCAATACGTCTTGCCCTGTTTACAATTATTTTATCTTCATCAGATAATTCATCCATACCAAGAATAGCAATAATATCCTGTAAATCTTTATATTCCTGTAATATTTCCTGAACCCGGCGTGCAATCTCATAATGTTCTTCTCCCAATACTTCTGGATCCAGTATCCTGGATGTTGAATCCAGAGGATCTACAGCAGGATAAATACCTTTTTCAACTATCTGTCTGGATAATACAGTCGTTGAATCCAGATGGGCAAATGTAGTTGCCGGTGCCGGATCAGTAAGGTCATCTGCTGGAACATAAATTGCCTGAACTGATGTAATCGAACCTTTTTTTGTTGAAGTAATTCGTTCCTGTAACCTACCAACATCCTGAGCAAGAGTTGGCTGGTAACCTACAGCAGAAGGCATTCTTCCCAGCAGGGCTGAAACTTCTGATCCTGCCTGAATAAAACGAAATATATTATCAATAAATAATAATACATCCTGACCTGCCTGATCTCTAAAATATTCTGCCATTGTCAGAGCTGATAAACCAACCCTCATTCTGGCTCCAGGTGGTTCATTCATCTGACCAAAAACCATAGCTACTTTATCAAGTACCCCTGATTCCTGCATTTCCAGCCACAGGTCATTTCCTTCCCTTGTTCTTTCACCAACACCACCAAAAACTGAATAACCACCATGTTCCAGGGCAATATTATTAATTAATTCCATAATTAATACTGTTTTACCAACACCTGCACCCCCAAACAGACCTACTTTTCCACCTCTGGAATAGGGAGCCAGCAGGTCAATTACTTTTATTCCTGTTTCAAAAACCTCAGTTGATGTTTCCTGTTCTTCATATTCAGGGGCTGAACGGTGAATAGGCATTCTTTCTTCTATTTCTACATCTCCCTGTTCATCTATTGTTTCCCCCAGAACATTAAATAATCTTCCCAGTACATCTTCTCCTACAGGAACTGATATGGGATGACCCATATTATAGGCTTTCATTCCCCTAACCAGTCCATCAGTTGAAGCCATAGCTACACAGCGTACCCTATTATCACCGGTTTGATGCATAACCTCTACAACCAGTCTATCTTCTTTTTTGAATTGTTCAGACGACTTTGTTTCAATTTCAACGGCATTAAAAATCTTGGGTAATTTTCCTTCAGGAAATTCAATATCAAC
>PWOK01000336.1 GCA_003557445.1 Halanaerobiaceae bacterium | reverse complement strand
TGATTGTACTTATATCTATTTCTCCTGATACAGGTTGTCCATTAAGTAGTTTTTCCATAACATTTTCCATATCCATATTTACCTGGATAAATTTTTGTTCCTTGAGATTAATACCTAAAACTATTTCCCTGTTTAATCCACCCAGATATTCAAGCATTTTCTGATTTATATCTTTTATTACTCCATTGATATCCAGCCTTATAAGACCTATAGGATTATAATCAAACAGAGTTTTATAATTTTTTTCACTTTCTTTTAATTCCTTTTCAATTTCTTTTCTTGCAGTTATATCTCTGGAAATACCAGCAATTTGTTGTACCTTATTATCTAAGATCACCGGGAATAATCTGGTATGAAAGATTCTTTTTTCATTATTTACTGTAATATTATGTTCAAAACCAATAGAACTTTTTTTGTTTATGCAGTTATCAAGTTTTTCTTTTAAATCTTTACTAACCTTTTTACCAAAAACCTCTACCAGTTCATTTTTTTCCTGAGAGTTAAGTGATTCTTTTGCAATATTATTCATATTTTCTATATAATATTTATTATTTTTAATCCCCACCAGAAAAATAAAATCACCAATATTATTAAAAATAGTTTCATATTCCTTGACTTTAATTCTAAATAAATTCTCATATTTATATTTTAACCTGCCAATAGTATAAATAAAAGAACAGAGTAAAAAAACTGAAATGAAAAATAAAGATCTATTTAAAAATGACATATCACTAATAAATAGAAAATAAGAGAAAAATGAAAAAAATAATATATTATAACCTGCCTGTATTTTATCAGTTCTAAAAACATGATTAAAAAAAGAAATGAAAAACAACAAAATAAAGAAATGATATATAGTAAATTGTATTGAAAATGAAAGATATAAAAGATGACAGACTAACAAAAAAGAGTATATTCTGGTTATTTCATATATATTCCGGTAAACATAATTATTAAAAAAAGATAAAACAATAATTAATATAAACATTACTATAATTACTACTGTAGTTAAAACTGGTACTGATGCAATCACAGTAAATAAAAAGGCAAATACAATATATAACATAAATATTATTGAAGGATATATCAAAGCCTCTTTTTTTTGATTGTTAAGTTTTTCAATTTTACCGAGAAATAACATGTTAAATCCTCCATTTAATTTTTCTGATAAAATAAAAATTAGGAATAAAGTCCTAATTTGCATACATATATTATTATATCATTAATATATAATTTCAGCAAGCAGAAAAAATAATTTTTCCATTTTGTAAACTATTTAACGAAATAATTATCTAAAATAGTGTATAATAAAGATGTAGTAAAAATATCAATTTACTCAATTATTCTCCTTAACCCAAAAAAAGGAGTTGATAAAAATGAAAAAATATACTTCTCTTAAACTTTTAAAAGAAGAAGCTAATAATTTGTTATATGAAAAAGCTATTCTCAATAATGTAGATTTAAACGAAATATCATATAAGATATTAAACAGAGAAATTAATAAAATGTCCAGAGATAAGGATTTTGATTTTGATAAAATAACTCATTTAACAGGGATGTTAATTTACAACTTAATAAATCAAAAAACAGCCAATCATCAAAATATAAAAAACGACTGTTCAGATTACATAAAACTGGCAAATTGAAAATTAAACTTCATATAATAAAGAACCCCTTTTAAAAGGGGTTCTTTGCTTTTTTTTTAATTGTTTTTATGAATTTATAGATTTTAGCTGTTGTTCTTCTATTGTTTCAGTTTGCCCTTCAAAATTTTTGAAGGCAACTGAAAGCATTAATTTTATCCTGTTAAGCTGGTTAACCTCACTGGCCCCCGGGTCATAGTCAATCGGTTTTATATTGACACCTGAATAATAATTACGGAGTTTTTTTATCATACCTTTACCAATAACATGATTGGGTAAACAGCCAAAAGGCTGTAACATAAGAATATTTTTAACTCCACTTTCTATTAATTCAACCATTTCCCCGGTTAAAAACCAGCCTTCACCTGTCTGATTTCCTGTTGATAAATGTTTTTTTGCTCCTTCAGCTTTCCTGTAAATGGAATGAGCTGCTTCAAATCGTTCACTTTCCTCCAGTGCTTTTCTCATGGGATGTTGATAGATCCTTTCTATTGCTTTAATTCCCAGGCGGCTGATAATTTTATGACCAATATTTGCAGATAATTTCTCATGTTTAACCTCCTGATTATAAATACAATAAAGGAAAAAATCCATCAAACCGGGGACCACAACTTCAACTCCTTCTGATTCCAGAAATTTAACAACATTATTATTGGCAGTAGGGTGATATTTTACCAGTATTTCACCCACAATACCCACTCTTGGTTTTTTGATATCTTCTTTTATTGCCAGATTATCAAAATCACTAACAATATTATGGATGTTTTCTTTAAAATCTTTTCTGGTTCCATTTATCATAGATTCGCGACATTTTTCCAGCCATTGTTCACATAATTCATCAGCAGAACCTTTTCTTTTTTCATATGGTCTAACTCTGTGCAATACATTCATTAAAACATCACC
>PWOK01000095.1 GCA_003557445.1 Halanaerobiaceae bacterium | reverse complement strand
GTCCTAAAGAAGACAGGGAATATGCTTTTTTCTTAAACCGACATAGTTTTTTTCTAAGTTTACTTAAAGCCTGGCAAATAACCGGAGATGATAAATATGTAGTAGCTTTTGATCGACTTGTGAGAGATTGGATTATACATACCATATATCCTGGTTCAGAGCATCAATATGTCTGGATCTGGAGGGTTCTGGAAGCTGGTCTGCGTATGCGCAACTGGATTCCGGCATTTTACGGATTTCAAAATGCGTCATCTTTTTCTGCCATGGGAAAGTTACTGATGATTTCCAGTTTTATACAGCATGGGAAATATATAAAGAGGCATCACTGGAGTCATCATAACCATGCTCTTATGGAACTGGATGGACTCAATAGGTTGGGTCTGGCTTTTCCCTGTTTTAAGTATTCTGAAGAATGGCATCAGTATGCGTTTTCAAAAATGCTTTTTGAAATAAAATATCAGGTTTATCCTGATGGAGCTCATGATGAATTATCCAGTGGTTACCACTGGGTTTCATTGCATAGTTTTGAAGAAGTGGCTGATATCTGTGAAATTGCCGGTCGCAAGGTCCCAAAAGATTATAAAAAAAAGTTGGAAAAAATGTATGATTATTGGATAAATTTAGTGCGACCCGATGGTTCTCTACCTCAGAATAATCGCTCTGATCGTAAGAATATAACTAATAAGGTTAAAAAAGCTTCTGAAAAATATAATAGACCTGATTGGTTATATATAATCACTAATGGAGGGAAAGGAGAAAAACCAGTGGGTTTAGCAAGCAGTTTTGCTCCCTATGCCGGACATCTGGTAAGTCGTAGTGGCTGGAATAAAGATGCCTTTTGGAGCATTTTCAATGTTGGTCCGGCGGGTGCTGGCTGGGTTCATGCTGACAATTTGCACCTTTCAGTAAGTGCCTATGAAAAGGATTTTCTCATTGATTCCGGACGATTCTGGTATATGAGAGATCAATGGACAGATTTTGCTCATTCCAGCCACAGTCATAATGTTATTTTGATTGATAATTATGACCAGGAAACAAAACCTAAAAAAGTGGAAAAGCCAATTTTTGAGGAACACTATAAACTAACAGCAAAATATGACTTTTTAAGGGGTAAACATAACAGTTTTCAAGAACTTACTGGGTTAGCTACTCACACGAGAATAGTGATTTTTCTTAAAGAAACCGGTTGGGTTGTTATTGATCAGATTGAAACTGATCGACCCCGAGAGATAAAACCCATGTGGAGATTTAGTCCTGACAGAGAGGTTAAAAAAGGAAAAGATGGTATTGTATATACAGAGGATAAAAGTGGAGCTAATATTTCCCTGATACCTTCAAAAAATATAAAATGGAAAAATGAAATTATCAGTGGCCAGAAAAAACCGAAAATACAGGGATGGTGGTGTGAATTTTCGCCTGAATGGAAGCCCAATCCCTGTGCAGTTTATAATGAAGATATTAAAGGAGATAAAGTTTTTGCCTGGCTGATACTACCTACAAGAGAAGGTTCAGGAAAAAATATAGTTCTAAATACAAATTTTGAGATGGAGGAGGGGGCAGATAAAGTTATGCTAGAATTTACTACAGTTAAGGAAACGATAGTGATGGAAGTACCATTAAACAGAGGTTTACCGAGAATTATTTGTTGATTATCCTAAAATTTAGTATTATTTAACTGTATTTTTTAATATTGCTATAATTAATATGGTACTTAAATAAAGAAAAATTACAAAATCTTAATTTTACTTTAAAATTCTATATAAATTTCCCGGAACTCCTTTTATATGTAATATTATTAACGTAAATATTATAGATTTTTTCTTGTTTAACAAAAACTTTTTAATAACAAGCTCATTCTCGCCTGATTGTTAATCGTATCGGTATCCGGCACCTGTTTAGTTATTGTTTTGATTATAAGGAGGATGTTCTAAAAATGAAAAGAAAAGTTCAATTTTTGGTATTTATTATTATTGGCACTATTATATTTGTAGGTAGCTGTAAAGGATCAGGGCTTATACCAGATAATGGAGATATAGAATATGTAATAGTTGAACATGAATTTATAGAAATGATAGAAGTCAATGGAATTAAAAGGAATATTGTCGGTACAGAAGTTGGTTCTTATTGTCATTTTAATATTGAACAGGGAGAAAGCGTAAATGTTGAAATCAGTACTACTGTCGAAATACATGATGTGGTTATAAGGCCAAAAAGCAAACAAATAGAAGCTAATTATGAAAATAATAGTATTATTTTTGTTATTAATGAACCGGTAAAGCTCAGCGTTGAAATTAATAATGATATTGATAATCCTTTATATATTTTTGCTGATTTAACTGATCCAGTTGATATTAAATCAAAAATAGAAGGTGTACTGAGATTTAGAATACATCATTATCAGGAAGAATATTCTTATGCGGACATTAGCTTGTTTAATAAACAAATTTTGTATATTGAGTCCGGAGCAATAGTTGAAGGCGTTATAAATGTGAAAAATTCAAAAGATATTATTATCTATATTGAAAAAGGAGCTATTTTTAAAGGTTGGATTATAATAGAAAATTCTGAAAATG
>PWOK01000003.1 GCA_003557445.1 Halanaerobiaceae bacterium | reverse complement strand
CCAGAGAAACCTCTGGTAAATCAAGGCCTTCCCTTAATAAGTTTATACCCACAAGGACATCAAATTTTTTCAACCTTAAGTCTCTTATAATTTCAGAACGTTCCAGGGTATCTATTTCAGAGTGAAGATACCTGACCTTAATTCCAGCTTCAGCCAGATATTCAGTTAAATCTTCAGACATTCTTTTTGTCAGGGTGGTTACCAGAACCCTTTCTTTCCTTTCGTCAACTACAAATCTGATTTCCTCCAGTAAATCATCGATCTGTCCCTCTATCGGTCTTACCTCTACCTCTGGATCAATTAAACCGGTAGGTCTGATTATTTGTTCAACTACCTGTTCACTTTTTTCTTCTTCATAGGGACCGGGAGTAGCCGAAACATATATAGCCTGAGGTACCAGTTTTTCAAATTCCTGAAAGTTTAATGGTCTATTATCAAGTGCAGATGGTAAACGGAAACCATATTCAACCAGTTTTTCCTTACGTGATCTATCCCCGGCATACATACCACCTATCTGGGGAATAGTCATATGAGATTCATCTATCATAACCATAAAATCATCAGGAAAATAATCCAGCAGTGTATTGGGACGGGAACCCGGTTTTCTGCCGGCAAGATGGCGAGAATAATTTTCAATACCGGAACAGAAACCAACCTGTTCCAGCATTTCCAGATCATAACGTGTCCTCTGCTCTAGTCTCTGAGCTTCCACCAGTTTATTTTGTTTTTCCAGTTCTTGAACACGCTCTTTTAGTTCTTTTTTTATGGTTTTAATTGCCCTTTTAATTTTTTCTTCAGGGGTAACAAAGTGACTTGCAGGATAAATTGTAATCTGCTTTAAATCATCCAGTATTTCTCCGGTAACAGTATTTATTCTGGTTATTCGTTCAATTTCATCACCAAACATTTCTATTCTCAGGGCAATATCTCTGTAAGCAGGAAATATTTCAATTACATCACCTCTAACCCGAAAATGTCCCCTGCTTAAATCTATATCATTCCTATTATACTGCAATAATACTAATTCTCTGAGTATTTCCTCTCTATCTTTAATATCTCCAACCTTTAATTCACAGGAAAGGTCCAGATAATCTTCAGGAGATCCCAGTCCATATATACAGGAAACGCTGGCCACTATCAATACATCCCTTCTTTCAAATAATGAACTGGTAGCTGATAGTCTTAGTTTGTCGATATCTTCATTTATTGATGAATCTTTTTCTATATAGGTATCTGTCTGAGGGACATAGGCCTCAGGTTGATAATAGTCATAATAGCTAACAAAATATTCGACAGCATTTTCAGGAAAATATTCTTTAAATTCACTTGTCAATTGTGCTGCCAGTGTTTTATTATGGGCAATAACAAGTATAGGTTTATTTACTTTTTCAATTACAGAGGCCATTGTATATGTTTTACCGGTTCCAGTTGCCCCCAGTAATGTTTGATGTCGGTAATCATTTTTGATCCCCTTAACAAGCTTTTTAATTGCCTGAGGCTGATCACCTTTGGGATCATATGGTGCCTGTAGTTTGAATTGCTTAGACATTAAAGCCCTCCTCTTACTTAGATATAATTTGTCCAGAATTAATTATATCAATAATTATTACTAATTTAAAGTAATATTTTTATTTTATATTATATCATATATCAAACAAATGTTCAATCATCTGTCACTTTTATTATTCTCCGGGCTCCTTCATATTTTTTACACCAGAATCTTCTTTCCATACTTGCTGTTGAGACCCTTTTATCAATTAAAACATGTAAAAACCTTGTGTTATCAATCATTACTGAAGTGTGGGTAACTATGTTTTTATACAGCCTAAAATAGGGAATATCCAGAGGTTTTAAGTTATCATAGTGCCCTACTTCCTTACCAAATTGTTTTAATTCTCTAAGATAACGATTCGGATCTCTTTTATACCAATCATCGGGAATATATTTTCCATCATCAACAGGTAATTCAATACCCAGTTCTTTAAAAAACAAAAAGACCACACCCCAACAGTCAACTCCCTTTGTATTCCTTCCATTATGTTTGTAAGGTATCCCTGTTAATTTTTTTGCTACCTGTTTTAATTTTTCTGGTGTATATTCCCGGTAAATTTTTTTCAAGGCTATCATCCCCTTAAATAATTATATTAAACAGATGATATTATTATATTAACAGAAATTATTTGTGTGAATAAAAAAAATAAACCTTCCCTGATTTTAAATAATCAAAGAAGGTTTATTTTAATTAACTGTATAATTTTTTAGACGGACTCTATTTCAAGATGATAATCCTGAAGGGGTTTAACATCAAGTTCCTTATTTTTTAATTTTTCAATACCCTCAGCTCCTGCCATGGCTCCCTGTATGGTGGTGGCAATGGCAACATTCCTTAATAAAGCCTGTCTTCTCATTTTATATTCATCATATTTTGATCCTTTACCCTGAGGACGGTTTACAACAAACTGTATATTTCCATTTTTTATATGATCAATAATATCCGGGCGACCTTTTCCTATCTTGGCTACCCTTTCAACTTCCAATCCTTTTTCACTTAAATAATCTGCTGTGCCTTTTGTAGCCATCAGAGAAAAGCCAAGTTCTTTAAACTTTTTGGCTACAGGTACAATATCAGGTTTATCCCTGTCAGCCACAGTTAATAAAACTGTACCTTCCAGAGGAAGTGGAACCCCGGTAGCCATTTGTGCTTTAGCAAAAGCCAGACCAAAGTTCTGATCAATTCCCATAACTTCACCGGTGGAACGCATTTCTGGTCCCAGTATTATATCCACACCAGGGAATTTAATAAAGGGGAATACAGCCTCTTTTACTGAAATATAATCAGTATCATTACTTTCTTCAAAATCAAGTTCTTCCAGAGTTTTCCCGACCATAACTTTAGTGGCCAGTTTAGCAAGAGAAACACCTTTTGTTTTACTTACAAAAGGAATTGTTCTTGAAGCCCTTGGATTTACCTCAAGTAAATATATTTCTTCATCTTTAACAGCAAACTGAATATTAATTAAACCAACCACATCCAGTTCAGCAGCCAGTTTTTTTGTCTGTTCTTTAATACTATTAATCACTTTTTTAGATAAACTATAAGGAGGTAAAGCACAGGCACTATCTCCAGAGTGAACACCTGCCATTTCAATGTGTTCCATGACACCCCCAACAACACATTGATTACCATCAGATATAGCATCTACATCAACTTCAACTGCACCTTCAAGAAATTTATCTATCAATATTGGATGTTCAGGAGATACATTAACAGCCCTTTCAATATAGTTTTCCAGAGATTGATCATCATAGACAACTTCCATAGCCCTTCCTCCAAGAACATATGAAGGCCTGACTAAAACCGGATAACCTATTCTTTGAGCTATTTCTTTTGCCTCTTTAAATGATCTACCAATTCCATTGGGCGGCTGCATTAAATCCAGTTTATCCACTATTTTGGAGAATTTTTCTCTATCTTCTGCCACATCAATACTTTCAGGAGTGGTCCCCAGAATTTTAATACCTTCTTTTTCCAGAGCAGCTGCCAGTTTTAAAGGTGTCTGTCCTCCAAACTGTAGAATAACACCATCGGGTTCTTCTGTTTTACAGATTGTTAAAACATCCTCTAAAGTTAATGGTTCAAAATATAATTTATCAGAGGTATCATAATCTGTACTAACTGTTTCTGGATTACAGTTTACCATTATTACTTCTGTATCTTCTTCATTAAGAGCAAAAGCTGCCTGAACACAGCAATAATCAAATTCAATACCCTGTCCTATACGGTTGGGCCCTCCTCCCAGTATCATAACTTTTTTGCGCTCAGAAGACCTGCTTTCATCTTCTGTTTCATAGGAAGAATAAAAATAAGGTGTATAGGCTTTAAACTCTGCTGCACAGGTATCAACAAGTTTAAAAACTGCTTCTATCTCTTTTTCTGCTCTTAAATGACGGATTTCTTTTTCACTTACTCTTAGTATATGAGCAATTTGTTTATCAGAAAAACCGTACTGTTTTGCCTTATATAAAAGATCTTTATCAAGTTCTTCAACTTCCCTTAACTCCTGTTCCAACTCCAGGATTTCCTGCATATTATATAAAAACCATTTATCAATTTTTGTATATTCATATATTTCATCCACACTTATCCCCAGCAGTAAAGCATATCTGATAAAATATACTCTATCAACATTGGGAATGGTTAATTTTGAAATAACTTTTTCTTTTAGCTCAGAATCATCCTGAGATGAAATCAATTGATGATAACTGTATTCATCCTTACCATCAGCACCCCAACCTGCTCTACCCTGTTCCAGTGAACGAAGTGCTTTTTGATAGGATTCTTTAAATGTCCTGCCAATTCCCATTACTTCACCAACTGCTTTCATCTGAGTGGTTAAAGTATCATTAACACCAATAAATTTATCAAAATCCCATCTGGGAATTTTTGTTACACAATAATCAATTGCAGGTTCAAAACAGGCCGGAGTTTCAGCAGTAATATCATTTGGTAATTCCTCAAGAGTATAACCAACAGCAAGTTTGGCTGCTATTTTTGCAATTGCAAAACCTGTTGCTTTAGAAGCCAGGGCTGATGATCTTGATACTCTGGGATTCATTTCAACTACTACCCTTCTGCCATTTTCCGGATTAACAGCAAACTGAATATTTGAACCACCTGTTTCTACTCCTACTTCCCGTATAATTTTAATTGCTTCATCACGCATTTCCTGATATTCTTTATCACTGAGTGTTTGAGCAGGAGCAACTGTAATACTATCTCCGGTATGAACTCCCATGGGATCAACATTTTCCATGGAACAAACAATTACAACATTGTCTGCTTTATCCCTCATCAATTCCAGCTCAAATTCTTTCCAGCCAATTACTGATTCTTCAACCAGAATTTGTGAAGTGGGACTCTGAGATATACCATTATCAGCAATCTCCTTCAATTCTTCCATATTATAGGCTATTCCCCCACCTGAACCACCAAGGGTAAAAGAAGGACGAATAATTAAAGGAAAACCCACTTCTTTAGAAAATTCAATTGCTTCTTCTACTGTAGTTAAATGAGAACTTTTCAGGACACCTACCCCTATATCCTGCATTACATCCTTGAAAAGCTGCCTATCTTCAGTTTTCTGAATGGCATCAAAATTAGCCCCGATCAATTCAACATTATATTTTTTTAAAATACCACTTTTTGATAATTCTGAAGCAATATTTAAACCGGTCTGACCTCCAAGTGTTGGTAATAATGCATCAGGTTTTTCTTTTTGAATTATTTTTTCGATTATATCCGGTTCTATCGGTTCAATATAAGTCCTGTCGGCCATCTCCGGATCTGTCATAATTGTGGCCGGATTACTGTTTACCAGAATAATTGTATAACCTTCCTGTTTTAAAGCCTTACAGGCCTGAGAGCCGGAATAATCAAATTCACAGGCCTGGCCGATAACTATAGGCCCTGAACCAATTATTAATATTTTTTCAAGATCTGTTCTTTTTGGCATTTTAATACCTCCTTTTCTATTACCATTGGGCAAAAAAAATTCAGGTCATTAATTCCGTAAATTTTTCAAATAAATACCGGGAATCATGTGGACCTGCAGATGCTTCTGGATGATATTGAACGGTAAAGCATTTTAAGTCTTTATGCCTGAAACCTTCCATTGTATTATCATTTAAATTGACATGAGTTATTTCTAAATCTTTCAAATATCCTCCCCTTGCCTCTCTTTCTTCCTTATCAGGAAATTTAAGACAAAAACCATGGTTCTGAACTGTTATTTCTACACTTTCTTTTTCAATAAATTTAACCGGATGATTGGCTCCCCTGTGACCGAATTTAAGTTTAAATGTTTTCAGACCCAGAGCCTGTCCGAGAATCTGCTGACCCAGACATATTCCGAAAATAGGTTTTTTATTCAGTAATTTTTTCACTTCTTCAACAGCATACGATATTGCTGAAGGATCCCCTGGACCATTGGAAAGAAAGATACCATCTGGATCTTTTTCTAAAATTTCTTCTGCTGTTGTTGATGCAGGAACTACTGTAATTTTACAATCAGCTTCTTCCAGCAGTTTTAAAATACTCTTTTTTATCCCAAAATCAACAGCAACTACATGGTATTTCCCTTTTTTATTCCAGTGATAAACCTGATCACAGGTTACATATTGAACCATATCTCTACCAACAACACCGGGATGATTTTTTGCTTTTACTGTTAATTTTTTTATATCAGTTTCTTCAGTAGATATAATACCCTTCATAGCTCCTGCCTCACGTATATGCCTTGTCAGAGCCCTGGTGTCAATCCCTTCAATCCCCATAACATTATGTCTTTCAAGAAAATCTTTCAAACTTTCTTTAGATCTCCAGCTCTGAGGATGATTACAATATTCTTTAACAATTAAAGCTTCAGCCTGAAGAATATTTGATTCATTATCCTCCGGATTTATTCCATAATTACCAATTAAAGGATAGGTCATTGTCACTATTTGTCCTTTATAAGAGGGATCAGTTAAAATTTCCTGATAGCCCATCATACTGGTGTTAAAAACAACCTCACCACCTATTTCTCCAGAACTTCCAGCAAATACCTGACCGTGAAATGTTTTTCCATCTTCTAATACCAGGATTGCTTTAATTTTAACTCCTCCTTTCTTTCTCCGTTTGACATTTTTTCTAATATTTTATTTATTTTCGTTAAAATCATATAATTCTTCCTTACAATTATAATGGAAAACATATAATATTTCAAGTATAAAGTTTAGATTTAAAATTAGTGGAGTACTTCTACAAAAATAATACCCAGAAAAATTCCTGTAATAATGCCAATTATAGCTGAATGCCCTTTTGCTTTAGCATGAGCATCAGGTATTAATTCATCATAGACAACATACATCATTGCCCCGGCAGCAAGCCCCAGTGAAATCGATAAAACAAAATCTGAAACACCACCCAGATAACCACCTATAAAAGCTCCAATCCCTGTGGGAACTCCGGTTAAAATAGTAATTAATAATATTTTACTGGACTTTATTTTGGCCAGAGCAAGTGCTGTGGCCACAGCCATTCCCTCAGGAAGGTTATGAAGAGCTATCAAAATAGCCATTCTAAAACCTCTCTCCCAGGCTACCTGATAACTGGCCCCAATGGCCAGGCCTTCAGGAATATTGTGTAAAGCAATTCCTATACTGAGCAAAATACCTGTTTTTATAAAGCGGGAATCCCTTTCATTCATATCTCTTGTAAAAGAAAAATGCTGGTGCGGAAAAATAATATCCAGTGAAGCAATCAAAACAACACCCAGAAAAATTCCCATCAAAGCAGTCCCCATATTGCCTGTGTTTTGTGCCTCAGGAATAAGATCAATAAAAACTATAACTGTCATAATTCCTGCAGAAAAACCAAGAAGTATAGCAAGTAAATTGTCATTAACTTTTTTTATTAACAGGGCAGCCAGACCTCCACCACCTGTTCCTATAATACCACTTAGTAAACCAAAAACAGTTATGTAAAAAAGATTATTCATCCAGTAAAAATCCCCCTTCAAGAAAAATATTTCTTTTTAGTCTTTATTATATTGAAAATCATTATCAAAGTCAACAAAAAAATTTCCCCATACGGGGAAATTAAAAATATTTATTTATTTTTTCTGCTGTCTCTGTTATAAGTGGTATTAAATTATTCTCCAGATAATCCATTGTAAGTCTTGTACAGGGGCCAGAAACACCTATAGCAGCAATAATCTCATTTTTTCTATCAAAAATAGGTGCAGCTACACAGCGTACCCCTCTTTCTTTTTCTTCCAGATCAAGAGCATAACCCTTCTTTTTGATTTTTTGTAATTCTTTTTTAAATTTTTCGGGATCTGTTATTGTATTTTTAGTAAATGCTTTAAATTCAGTAGTTTTAATATATCTTTCTATTTCCTGTGAGTCCTGATAGGCCAGCAAAGCCTTGCCAGAACCGGTACAATAAGCTTCTCCTTTACTATTTACACTGGCAAACATACGAACCATATTTGTTGATTCTACCTGATCTATATAAACTGCTTTATTATCTTCAAGGATAACCAGATTAGACGTTTCATTACATTTAGCAACTATTTCTTTCAAATAGGGACGAATTATTTTTTTTAAATCAAAATTATCACTAATTATATCAGCCAGCTTATATGATTTAATTCCCAGCCCATAATATCCTTTTTCATTTTGTTCTACATAACCTAATTGAAGTAAAGTGTTTAGTAAACGATGGACTGTACTAATATTTATGTTTACTTTTTTGCTAAGATTGCTTAATGAAATATAATTCCCCTTATCAACAAGTACTTCAAATATCTTCATGGCCTTAACCACTGATTTAACTGTATTATTACCGGTCATTTTCCTCCAGCCTCCTGTTTAAAACCTCAATTGCTTTCTCCAGCTGATTGTCTTTTATTTCGATTTTATCCCTTAAACCGGGAATTATTAAATACTCTCCAGGTATCAGATTGTCGGGATCTTCAAGTTGATTTATTTCTATTAATTGATCCTGTTCTATATTAAATCTATCAGCTATCTCTTCTAAACTATCATTTTTATTAATTTTAATTTTTTCCTCTCGTAATAGCACTTCATCTTCTGTAAAACCTGGATCAAATTTTATATCAATATCAGGTTTTATCGCTTCCTCATAAAGTGAATGACCTGATGGTAAATAAAAATTGGCTGTAGTTATTTGCAGGGCACTTCCATCTGCCAGTGGTATTATAGTTTGAACACTACCTTTACCAAAAGTTTTTTCACCTATTATTGTACCTCTTTCATGATCCTGAATAGCTCCAGCAACGATTTCTGAACCACTGGCACTTCCTCTGTTTATTAGAACAACAACCGGTAAATCAACATATTTAATATTTTGATTTCTTTCATAAACATGTTCCTGACTAATACGGGATTTTATAGAAACGATTTCTCCTTCTTCTATAAAATTGCTGGCAGCATCAACAGCTTCTTCCAGTACTCCACCTGGATTATTACGTAAATCCAGAATCAATCCCTTTGCTCCTTTTTCCATCAATTCTGCTATCTTATCTTCTATTTTTACACCTACACCTTCCATAAATTGATAAACTTCAATATGTCCTATATTATCATTTAGTATTTCTCCAGAAACATAGGGAATTCTTATAACTTCTCTAATAATATCAACTGTAAATAATTCATCTTCACCCTCTCTTTTGATTGTTAATTCCAGGGCTGTACCTTCCTCTCCCCTCATTTTATCAACAGCTTTTCTTTGAGACATTTCTGAGGTTGGTTGTTCATTTATTTTATAAATAACATCCCCGGGCTGGAGACCGGCTCTTTCACCAGGTGTGTCTCTTATTGGTGAAACCACAGTCAGCTGATCATCTATTGTGGTAATTTCCAGTCCAATTCCTCCATAATAACCTTCATATCCTATCTGCATTTCCTTATATTCCTCTTCCGTTAAATATATAGAATACTGATCAAGCTCCTCAAAAATTCCCTGAATAGCATTATCTATTATATCCTCTATTTCTACTTCTTGCACATAATAACTGTTAATATAATAAATAATTTCCTGAAGCCTGTAAAAAGGAGATTGTTCCTGTTCTTCTGCAGAGCCAGGAACAACCGAAAAAAATAAAAGAAATACCAATAATATTATCATAGATTTTTTCAGTTTATAATTCATTAATTATCACTCCTATTAGTTATAATTATACCTTTTTAACCTGATAAAGTCTAATCTTTGCTTAATGTAAATACATAACCTGTTATTATACTGATACTGCTGCCTATAATAAAAAGAAAAAGATAAAGGGTAAAACGAAAATCATCCACATACAACAAAAACAAATCTATCTTATGATAAAAAATGTATATCAATAACCAGGAAAAAGTTAATGATATAAAATTTATAAAATAACCACAATAGATAATTGGTAAAAAAGCAAATCTTTTATTGTAATTTATTTTGTTAACAAGTTTTATCTCATCTCTATAAAATTTAAGAAAAGATTTTAACCATTTTTTATATATAAAAATTAAAATAATAATAACCACAAGCATACTAAAATATATTAAAAACCTGTATCGGGAAAAAATATAAAGAATATTGTACGAAGAAATATATAAGGATCCATTTTCCTGTTTAACATTTTCCAGAACAAAATTATAATTAAAAATTAAAACAAAACTAAAGCCCAATAAAATATAAAAAACCAAGGAACAGGTAAAATACTTACAGGTGTTTTTAAGGTTTCTCGTCATTATTAAGAAGGATTCCCTGATTAAAAAAAAGATCATATTAATTTTGCTCAGATAATAT
>PWOK01000173.1 GCA_003557445.1 Halanaerobiaceae bacterium | reverse complement strand
CAAAAAAGCGCGACCCGAACAGTAAGGGCAGGGTGTTTGTTGTCAAGTTGATTGACCATAAAGATCCTTCTGAGTTGCATTGCTCGGTTGACGAAAAGACGTTTAAGACTCACTGGCAGAAAGCTATGGAGAATGCCGATGAGATTGATTACAGGGAAGCGGCAGGGCAGGCGGAAGATGTTATTGCTGATGCACCTGTCCAGTTGAGACAGCCTCCCGGCTGGCAGTTCAACCAGCAGGGGGTTTTTATGAATGATGAGAAAACAGGGATCCCGGTCTGCATCAGCAGGTTGCCGATTATTATCTGCCGCAGGCTGTACGCAGTAGAGACCGGGCAGGAGAAGGTTGAAATTGCATTTCGGCGCGATGGCAGTTGGAAGCAGGTGGCATTTCTCAGGTCAACAATATTCCAATCAAAAAGTATAACTTCACTGGCAGATTACGGCATGACGGTTAGCAGTGAAAATGCCCGGTGGATCGTTAAGTTCTTGGCGGACCTCGAAGCTGAAAATATTGACTTGCTGGAGAAGGTGAACAGTGTTGATGTGCTGGGCTGGCACGGGAAGAATTTTGTCCCGTGTTGCAGTGACAATCTGGTTATTGACGTGGAGCCGTCAACCCGGCGATGGTTGGAAGCGTATCATGAAGAAGGCACTTTGCAGGGGTGGATTGCGGCAGTGGAGCCGTGCAGGAAGAATGACATATTCCGCTTCATATTAGCTTCATCGTTTGCCGCGCCGTTGTTGAGGTTACTCAATCACAGGATCTTTATTGTTCATAACTGGGGCAGGACCCGGAGCGGTAAAACGGCGGCGTTGAAAGGGGCGCTGTCCGTTTGGGGAGATCCTGAAAGTTTGATGTCCAGTTTCTATGCTACTAAAGTTGGACTTGAGCGCATGGCGGGGTTCTTCAGGGATCTCCCGTTGGCAGTTGATGAAAAGCAGGTGGTCGCAGGCAACGGCTACGGCAACAGCATGGTTGACAACCTGATGTATATGCTGTCTCTGGGAGCGGGCAAGTTGCGCGGTGCAAAGGCAGGTGGTCTGCAGGCAACCAGCACTTGGCGGACTATCGCATTGACAACAGGTGAAGAACCGTTGACTACTCAGGCATCACACGCTGGTATGCACTCAAGGATTTTGGAGGTTTACGGCGCTCCGTTCGAAGGTGAAGCGCAGGCTCAAACGATGCACAACCTCACACATTACGGCACGGCAGGGAAAGTGTTCATTGAGAAAATTATAGATGCTTCCCAGACTGAACTTGAAGAATTATTCGGGTGGTTTCTTAAATTCCTGCAAAAACACTTTAAGGAAGTTCCGGCAACTGAGAAGCGGTTGGAAACTCATGTTTCGGCGATGGCACTGGTTGCTATGGCTGATGCGTTGGTGGAGCAGTGGATATTTGGCAGTGACTTGGAGTCCGCAAGAGGCAGGGCACTGGATATGGTTATTGAAGTGAGTGCAGGGTTGTTTGATGCTCTGGAATCGGAAATGTCAACAAGAGCGCATGATGCAATAGTTGATTGGGTGCTGTCCAACAAAGACAAGTTCACCGGTCAACAATCCCCGTATTACGGCGATTTCAGACCGGAGCTTGACGCTTGGTTAATCTATCCTACAGTATTGAAAAACTACCTCGAAGATCAGGGATTCTCTTACCGGGCAGTATTGCAGAGCTTGGATGAAGCCGGGTTGCTGATTAAGAACAGCGACAGGGGTTATGGATATTCTGCCAAGCTCGAAGGCAAGACCACCAGATTCATAGCTGTAAGAGGCACGGTAAAAACTGAAGAATAATTGCAGGTAAAAAGTGGAAGAAGTGGGAGTTTTGGAAGGTGACATCACGTCAGAAAAAGTTACACAATTCCTGAAAAAAGTTACACAAATCAAGAAAAAAACCACATTCTTTCATTTTTTACCATGTAAGAGTAATTATGGCAGGAGTTAAAAGTAAATTTCTTACAAGGTGATAAAAGTCATTAAAGTAAATAGCAGGTAGTTTATGGTAATGTGTGGAAAGAACTGAGTGATGTGTACCCTTTGTGTACGCCTTTGTGTAACCGTGAAGAACCCTATAAACAAAGGCTTTATAGTATATAGTTACACATACATAAAAGATACACATATATGTGTATAGGGGAAGTGTAACTGAAAGGAAAACAAAAAAAGTCCTGATCTTTACATGTACAGGAAGAAGGTGTATAGGTGTGTAACCTCCACTTTTGTGTAACCGTTCATAATTGGGGCTGTAATTGCTGGAAATTGAACTGTTGAAATGAGAGTTGACAGATTGTATAAGGTGTGGTAGTGTGAAACAAAGGGGGTAAATTTAATGAAGGATCAAATGAACTACAGGAAACCTCAATGTCGTAAAGTAGTTTTCTGTGAAGGATCAGAGCTTGCAAGGTTGAGGCAAAAGCAAGGGCTTACATTAAAGCAGTTGGGAGAAAAGGTAGGGTTGACGCATGTTTCAATTTCAAATTATGAAACAGGCAGACAAAATCCCAGTGAGGATTCAGCGATGAAGATTGCTGAGGCGCTCGGAGTAAGTTTTGGAATGTTGTTTGTAGAAGAT
>PWOK01000092.1 GCA_003557445.1 Halanaerobiaceae bacterium | reverse complement strand
GTAAGTTCTTTTTACCGATATATTTTCCGGTATTAACATCAATAGAAACCAGGGCTTCAGTTGAATCAATAATAATATAGCCTCCTGAATCCAGCCAGACCTTGCTTTTAAATAATTTTTTTAATTCTTTTTCAACACTGTAATTTTCAAAAATAGGTGTATCTTTTTTATATAAAAATATTCTATTTTTCAATTCAGGTACTATTTTTTTTGTTATTTCCATTAATTCCTGATAACTTTTTTCTTTATCCACAACCACTTTATTAACTTCTTCTGAAAGATAATCCCTTACAAGCAGTTTAAATATCTCTACATGTCTGTATATCATGGCAGGAGCCCTGCTATTATCATATCTCTTATTTATTGTCTTCCATAAATTTTTCAAATAATAAAAGTCATTTTTCAACTGGTTTTTTTGTTTGTTTTCTGCATTGGTTCTAACAATAATACCATATTTGTTTTCAGTAAGCTCTCTGGCTATATCTTTTAATTCCTGTCTCCGGTCTTCATCATTTATCCTTCGTGAAACCCCAATCCTATTTTCATAGGGTAGTAATACAAAATATCTACCGGGAATACTCACCTTACAGGTAACTTTTGGTCCTTTACTACCTATAGATTCTTTTACAACCTGAACCAGTATTTCCTGTCCTGGCTGTAATACCTGGTTTATTGACAGTTTTTTTTGTTTCCATTGTTTTCTCTGGTTGGAATTTAAAATTGGAAAAGTATCACTTATATGAAGAAAGGCATTTTTCTCTACCCCTATATCTATAAAAGCTGCCTGCATTCCTGCCAGAACATCCCTTACCTTGCCCCTGTAAATATTGGAGGCAATTCTATCATAAGAATCTGTTTCCAGTAAAATTTCATCCAGTTCATTATCAACAATTACTGCTGCTCTTTTCTGTCTGATACCAGAATTAACAATAATCTGTTTACTCATTTAACTCACCCCTCAACCACATTTTCAGCAAATGGTGGATATAATTTTTCTTTTTTCCTGACAAAAAGACCTTCCCTGATAATATTGATTACAGGTGTTTTATTGATTCTCTCTTCTTTTTGCCTGAGAGCACGGCTTAGTTCTGAAGGTCTTACATTACCATTGCTGCCTGTGCTTACTGTAAATCTCCACTGATCAGGTTTTTTTAATTTTAAATCATAAATCATTGGTTTTAAATCAAGTTCTCTGTCCTTTTTCTTCCTGCGCTTCCTGATTATTTTAATCTGAGATTGATTTAAAAAATCATTTTTAAGTTTTTTAAAATCTATTTCCCCACTATATTCCAGCCTTAATAGATAAACTGCAGTATTTACTACAGCCTGTAATGATTTGCTTGATTCAGGAATTTCCCTTGCCTGATCAACTTCTATTCCCTCAGGCAAAAATTGATTAAGCTCTTTTACAAAAAAATCAGTTGCTATATCTGTAGTTAACTCCAGATCAAAAAATTCCCCATAACCTATCATTCCAACTGATAAAGGCTGTCCCAGTGATAATTTGATATGAGGATTATAACCCTGGCTATAGGCTACAGGAAAATCAGCCCTGCGAAAAGCCCTGCGGAAGGTATCCATTAATTCCAGATGAGATATATATCGGACCGGTTTAAGTTTACTAAATTTAGTTCTCAGTAACATGTATATCAGCTCCAGGATAAAAAAGATTAATACCACACCCGGTACAACCTTCCTGTCTACAATCAGGTGTTAATTCTTCATTTAAAGCTTTTTCATATTCATTTTTTAAGAATTGATCTTTAACACCCATCCTGATATGTGACCAGGGTAATTGCTGATCAGGATTAAACCCCTTTATTAATTTATCAAAATCCAGATTATGTTCCTTCAGGGCCTGTAGCCAGATATTAAAATCAAAGTGTTCATTCCAGGCATCAAACCTGGCTCCTTTTTTATGAGCACTTTCAATTACAGCTGCCAGTCTGCGATCTCCTCGGGCAAAAATACCTTCCATTAAACTTAATTCAGGATCATTCCAGCTCATATTTAATCCCCTGCCCCTGATTTTCCCCTTAAGAAAAGAAATTTTTTGTTCAATATTTTTTTTATCTATCATATCAAACCACTGAAAAGGTGTATGTGGTTTGGGAATAAAAGTAGAAACAGCCACCTGAATTCTTGCCTTATTACCTGCATGTTTGCGCCCTATTGCTAATGTTTTTTTGGCCATGTCGGCAATACCTTCCAGATCTTCCTCTGTTTCACGGGGCAATCCAATCATAAAATATAGTTTTATACTGTTCCAGCCAGAACTAAATGCTGCCTCAACTGCCCTGTAAAGATCCTCTTCTTTAACCCCTTTATTAATAATCCTGCGTAATCTGTCACTACCTGCTTCAGGGGCAAAAGTTAATCCCGTTTTTCTAACCTTTTGTACCTGTCTGGCCAGTTTTACAGAAAATTCATCAATCCGTAAAGAAGGAAGGGATATACTTATTTTTTTCTCCTGATAACGGGAAGCAAGTGTTGTTACCAGATCAGCAATATCTGAATAATCTACCGTACTCAAAGAGTTTAAGGATAATTCATTATATCCGGTATTTTGCAAAATTTGATC
>PWOK01000188.1 GCA_003557445.1 Halanaerobiaceae bacterium | reverse complement strand
CAAATCCTTAAAATCCAGACTGTGAACTTTGCATTGAATACAACAATTTCAGAAAAAATATTTTTTTTATTGACTTTTTTTTGTGATTCAGACAGTAGATAATAAATAAAAAATACAAAAGCAATAACTCTCGATTAAAACTGCGTTAAAAGAAAAATACTACAATTACAGATATAAAGAAAAATCCTTAAAAAAAATATTTTTATAAAAAAATAAAAAAACCTTGACAATTAGGTATGTATAATATAAAATTAAGCATACCTTAATGTTTTTGAGATTTTTCTATGGATATTAGTAAATTAAGACAAAAATTAATATTTCTTGATAAAGAACGAAGATTGTTACAAAAACAATTAATTTTACCACAGAAATTGATTGGTGGTTCCGTATATAATATGTTCAAAAAGTGTGGCAATCCAGAGTGTTATTGTAATGATGGAACAAAGCATGGACCATATTTATGTATTTCAATTAATAGAAATAATAAAAGGAAATTAATTTTTGTAAGAAAAAAAGATGAAGTGGAGGTGAAACATAAAAATTGGAAGTATAAGCAATATAAAAAGAAAATAAATCGGATTGAAAAAATAAACAATCAAGTAGTGGAAATATTGAAGCAATTAAAGGAAGCATACGAAGAAGATTATCAGAAAAAGAAGGAAGTGTAAAAATGGAAAGAAAACCGGAAGCAGATTTAATTTTATATAAAAATAATAAAGCATATGTAACAAAAAAGTTATTAAATGGCGAAGTGGATTATATAGGTTTATCGGAATGGAGTTTTACAGATAACTTTTTTGGATTTTTAACAGAACATAATATTTTAAAATGGTTTGAAGAAAGTTATCCCACGCCAAGAATAAAAAAAGAAGTACCAATATATGCAATGGCATCAGCTATATTTCAAATGAAATTAAATACAACAGCATCTTTCAACTCTTTACCGGGAATATTAAAATCAGGTTCAATATTAACAAGGGTAGGATTTAATATTGGAGAAAAAAATGGGGGTTTTAATAATAAAAATCAGAAAGAAAGAGAGACAATAATAAATCAGGATTCAGTTAGAAAGTTTTTTAAAGATACGAATGTAATCAAATTAGAAGACTGGATAAATATAGAATTTTTAAAGTTATTAAGAAGCAAAAGAGGAATAGATAAAGCAGGAATATTTTTAATGGATCATACATATTTACCATTGCCAAATAATAGTAATTATGAAAAAGCAGAACTAATGCCATTAGATGAACATGGAAATTTAATAGATGTAAATAGGTTGTCAATCGAAAAGCGAAAGAATTTAAAATATACTTATTGTTATGGCTTAACTACATTATTACATATAAATGGAAGTGGAGACAAAAAAGGATATCTATATACAGGAAGTCATGTTGGAGGTGGTTCAGAAAGCGGATTAACAGTAGGAAAAAAAATAATAGATAATTTCATAAACTCAGTAGGAAAAAATGTAATAAAACTTTTAATAGTTGACCGAGGGTATATTGATGGAAGTATGCTCACAAATTTTAAAAAAGTTTATAAGATTGATACATTAATTCCAGTAAAAAAAAATATGGAAATATTATCAGATGTAATAGGAATGTCAAAATTAAAAGAAGATAATTGGGAAACATATTGCCAAGAAAAAGATGAAAATGGAGAAATAATTTATAAAGAAGAAGTAATGGGATTTGAAAATGTAAAAAGTTGGAATGATTTTAAAGTTCCATTGTATGTAGCATTAATGAAAGTAATTGAAAAAGGAAAGAAACCAGTATATTGGGCATTAGTTTCAACAAAAAAATTTAAAACACCAAAGGAAGCATTTGATACATATAAATTAAGAACTGAAATAGAAGAAAGGCATAAACAGTTAAAATTATATTGGAATATTAAAAAGTTTACTTCAACGGCGTTTTCATTAGTAGCGACACATGTATATTTAACACTAATGGTATATACTTTAGTTCAGCTATATCTAATAAAAAAAGATTTAAACGAAGTAGCAAATAAAACAATAGCAACATTAAAAAATGATGAAAAATTAGGGAAAGATGCTGTAATAATTTATAGTGGAGGAAACTATGGCGTATATGATATTGTAGAAACAATTGAACTGGTTATAGATTTAGAGCCAATAGCAAAAAATAAATTGATGAAGTTAATTCAATATTATAAAAAACATAAATACCGGAAAGTTTAAAACTGAAAATAATAAAAAATATTTCATAAAAAGAATAATTTAAAAATTCATTATAAGAATACTATTAAAAAAATCAAAAGAACCCAAAAATAATCCAAAAAATTTTTTAAAATAAATCATTAAATTACATTTACAAATCAAATTTGAATAATTTAACAAAAAATATTTTTAAAAATTGAAATTTTAAACGCTTAGTGTCTGAATTGCAAATAAATATAAATTGATTGTTGACTATATTAAAGTAATAATGTATTATGCAGATTACGAGAATGGAGTTAACAAAAATTATAGGTGTATATTCACTGAACAAGTATAAAGTGGTATTCTGAACAAACAAACAAAAAGAATGAGCAATTATTTGTTCAGAATAATACTTTTCAGTGATTTAT
>PWOK01000272.1 GCA_003557445.1 Halanaerobiaceae bacterium | reverse complement strand
GTTTTAGATCCTCTTCAATAATCAGTTTTTCAATTCCAGCCATATTCCTGATATATTCTGTACCTTCTTTAATCAGATCCAGTTTATCCCCTTTTACATTTAATATGGCTTCAATTTTTTTCCCGGGATCAACTTTCATTTCATTCCTGATATTTCTGATAGCCTTAATCACATTCATATATAGGTTCATCTTATCCTCTATTTCCTGATCAATATGATCTTTATTGACTTCCGGCCAGCTGGCATTGATAATACTCTCTCCCTCTACAGGTAGTTTCTGCCAGATTTCTTCTGTTATAAAGGGCATTACAGGATGAAGTAATCTCAGTATTTTTTCCAGTGTTTTGAAACCGGTGTACTGAGCAGTCATTCTGGCCCTGGGGTTATCTTCCTGATATAAACGGGGTTTGATTAACTCCAGATACCAGTCACAGAACTCACCCCAGATAAAATCATAAAGATTTTTACTCATTTCTCCAAAATTATATTTATTTAAAGCCAGATTTATATTTTCTGTAATTTTATTTAATCTGCTGGTAATCCATTTATCTGCAATAGTTACCTGTAAATCTTCTTTATCCAGGTTATCATAATCAAAATCTTCAAGATTCATTAAAATGAAGCGGGCAGCATTCCATATTTTATTGGCAAAATTTCTGCTGGCTTCCAGTTTTTCTTCCCGAAAACGCATATCATTTCCCGGTGTATTCCCCGTAATCAAAGTAAACCTCAGGGCATCAGTCCCATATTTATCTATTACCTCCAGAGGATCTACACCATTACCCAGGGATTTACTCATTTTACGGCCCTGAGCATCCCTGATTAAACCATGAACATAGACATCACTAAAAGGAGCTTCTTCCATAAACTCAAGTGACATGAAAATCATCCTGGCAACCCAGAAAAAGATTATATCCCTGCCTGTTACCAGAACATCAGTGGGATAAAAATATTTTAGGTCTTCAGTTTTTTCCGGCCAGCCCAGAGTTGAAAAAGGCCATAAAGCTGAACTGAACCAGGTATCAAGTACATCCTGATCCTGTTTTAAATTATCTGAACCACATTCAGGACATTCTTTTGCTTCTTCTCTGCTGACAATAACCTGTTCACAGTCCTGACAGTACCATACTGGAATCCGATGTCCCCACCATAGCTGACGGGATATACACCAGTCCCTGATATTTTCCATCCAGTTTAAATATACTTTTTCAAATCTTTGTGGTATAAATTTTACTTCACCATTTTTAACTGCTTCAATTGCCGGTCCAGCCAGTGGCTCCATTTTTACAAACCACTGTTTGGAAACTATAGGTTCTATTACAGTATCACAGCGATAACACTGACCAACTGAATGATCATGAGCCTCTGTTTTCTCCAATAAACCTGCCTTTTGTAAATCCTCAATTAAAATATCCCGGCATTGATATCTGTCCAT
Source organism: Halanaerobiaceae bacterium (assembly GCA_003557445.1). The sequence goes on along the minus strand of PWOK01000272.1, from coordinate 8,983 downwards.
TCCCGCATATTTACCGGTTATATCTGTCATCTTTGCATCTTCATCAATAACTTTAATGATTTCAAGATCATTTCGTTCACCCATTTCAAAATCATTGGGATCATGTGCTGGTGTAACCTTAACCATTCCTGTACCAAATTCACTATCAACAAATTCATCAGCAATAACGGGTATTTCTCTTTCCATTATGGGAAGAATCACTTTTTCACCTATTAATTCCTGATATCTATCATCATCGGGATTAACTGCAATAGCAGTATCTCCAAGCATGGTTTCCGGCCTGGTAGTAGCCACCACAATATACCCATCCTTATTTTTAAAAGGATATTTTATATAATAAAATTTTCCCTGATCCTCCTCATGTTCAACTTCAACATCAGAAAGTGTTGTATGACAATCAGGACACCAGTTTACAATATAATCTCCCTGATAGATTAAACCCCTTTCATATAGCTGAACAAAGACTTCTTTTACAGCCTCAGAACAACCTTCATCCATTGTAAATCTTTCTCTGGACCAGTCACAGGAAGAACCCATTCTTCGCAGCTGATTGGTGATTCTATTACCATATTCCTCTTTCCAGACCCAGGCTTCTTTCAAAAACCCCTCTCTTCCCAGATCTTCTTTTTCTTTTCCTTCATTTCTAATTTTATTAACCACCTTTACCTCGGTTGCTATACTGGCATGGTCAGTTCCCGGTAACCAGAGAGCTGAATATCCCTGCATCCTTTTCCAGCGAGTAAGAATATCCTGTAAAGTATTATCAAGGGCATGCCCCATATGTAATTGCCCCGTAATATTGGGGGGAGGCATTACAATACTGTAAGATTCTTTATTATGGTCGATTTCTGCCTGAAAAAAACCTTTATCTTCCCAGTATTGATACCATCTGTCTTCAACTTTTTGTGGATCATATGTTTTTGTTAAATTTTCCATTTTTAAACCTCCTACCAATTCTCTTCATTTTCATTCTTGATATTATAAAATTTATTTTTGCTTTTTTTTTATAAAAATTAAAAAATCCCCCCTCATCCTTCAAGGACGAAAGAGGACCTTTTTTCCGTGTTACCACCTTAATTCTGTCCAAAATTAGATAAATGAACAGCTCTTAATTATAATAACGGTTTTTCACCGGTCTAATCTACTATATTCAATCAGACAACTCCAGGGTGACTTTTCTTTCAATCTCATCTAAAGGATTTTTCAGCCAGTGAATCCTTTTCTCTGTAGAGTTAATTGAAATACTTTTCCCTTTCACTGTTTTTAACTCTTTTCTATTTGTAAAATATAATATACCTTATTATTTGATTTGTCAAGTGTTTTTTATTTTTTGATAAATTTTTTTAAAAAACACAAGGAGATTTTTTGTTTTTATTGAATTATCTAATAACAAAATTTTTCTGTAATTTTTTGGAGGTGTAAAATGGAAAACACTATTATTTTACCTATCAACAAACTCAAACCCGGGATGAAAGTAGCAAGAAAAGTAGAAAATAGTTTTGGAGCTGTTTTGGTTCCTAAAGATATGATTCTGGATCAAAAGTTAATCAACAAACTATGCCAGCTGGGAATTAAATATGTAAAAATATATAATGAATCAGAAAAAGAAGTGAGAAATAATATAAATGATTTTGTTTTTGGCTATAAAGAAAGTGTAAATGATATAAAAGATATTTTTGAAACAGTTTCCATTAATAACCAGATTACTTTTCCCATTGCCCAGAATATAGTTAATAATATTCTCAGTGTTGATACCAATCGAGATATAGTTAATTTTTTAACTTCAATTCGAAATGTTGAATCTTATGATTATACCCATGCTGTTAATTTATCTCTGCTGGCAATAATGCTGGGAAGAAGACTGAAATTATCAAAAAAAGAAATCAGGTTACTGGGATATGCAGGACTTCTTCACGATATCGGTAAAACCAAAATCCCGGATGAAGTAATTAACAAGAAGGGAAAACTAAACAAAAATGAATTTGAATTAATTAAAAAACATCCCATTCATAGTTATCAACTTATTAAAAAATGTGATTACATCCCTGTTGAAGTAGCCAACGCTGTTTTAATGCATCATGAACGAACTGATGGCTCTGGCTATCCACTGGGTTTAAAGAGTAATAAAATAACCTATTATGCTAAAATTCTGGCCATTCTGGATACCTATGATGCCATGACCTCTGATAAAATTTACAAAAAATATAAACCACCCTTTTCTGTCTTCAAAGCATTTGCCAGAAATTTAAGTGCTTTTGATTTAGATTTGTGTAGTGCTTTTATAAATTATATTAGTAAATATTATGTTGGAGAAAAAGTAAAATTGAGTAATGGAAAAACAGCCGAAATTGTTTATACCAGTACTAAAAACAGAATTGCCCAGCCCATTGTTAGAGTTGAAGGTGAATTCATTGATATAGAAGAAAGTAATCTTAAAATTGATGATATTGTTCCTGTTAAAAATAATGTTTTATCCTAAAATAAAAATACTTTTGACATTCAATGATTATTATTATATATTATAATTAAGCAAAATTTTTGTGGGGCTATAGCTCAGCAGGATAGAGCGACAGATTCCTAATCTGTAGGTCTTGGGTTCGAATCCCGATAGCCCCACCATTTTTATTTCTGGAGGAATTTATATGCTGGGTACTTTTGTTAATGTTATCGCAATAATTGCCGGGAGTTTACTGGGAATTATTTTCGGAAACAGGTTCACTGAAAACATACATAAAATTGTAATGCAGGGAATTTCTCTGGCAGTCATTTTCATTGGTCTGGAAATGGCTTTTTTGATAGAGACTTCCAGTCAAATCTTAATAGTGATTTTTAGTCTTGTTTTGGGCGGAATCAGTGGAGAATTATTAAGAATTGAATACAGACTTAATCAGGTGGGAGAAATTATTAAAAATAAATTTAAAAATCAAAGTGATTTATTTGTTCAGGGATTTGTACAAACCAGCCTGCTTTACTGTGTGGGAGCAATGGCCATTATGGGGGCTATTCAGGAAGGTATTCAGGGAGATCCTTCTCTTCTTTTTACAAAATCATTACTTGATGGCACAACAGCTATTGCTTTTGCTGCAGCTTCTGGAATAGGTGTAATGTTCTCCGCAATTCCAGTTCTTTTATATCAGGGAGCAATTACTCTTTTTGCTTCATATGTAGAAGCATTATTAACTGTGGATGTTATTAATATGCTTACTGCCACAGGTGGTTTATTGATCACAGGTATTGGATTAAATCTTATGGAAGTAGCTAAAATAAAAGTAGGTAACTTACTGCCGGCAATTGCTTTTGCCATATTTTTATCCTATTTATTTTTATAATATTCCAAAACAAAATTTCATATATTCCTTTTAATTTAATAAAGTAAAATATAGGCTTTATTAAAACAGGAGGATATATGAATGAGAAAATTAAATAATATTTTGCTGATAATGATTTCCATGCGTATTATATCAAGTCTTATAGAACTATCTGCTGCTTTTCTGATGTATCATTTTAATAGAATTGATACAGCCATCCGGATTAATGCCATACTGGGTCTTATTGGTCCTTTAATTTTAATAATAGTAACATTTCTGGGGTTGTTGGGGATCAGCCATCAAATAAATATAAAAAATTTTTTATTAATTGTAACTGGAGTTATATTAATACTTCTGGGGACACATTAAATCCAGTCTGATTTGAAAGAATATATAATTTTTATAAGTTTCCATTTTACAAGAGTACCTATTTTTTTAATTGTATCAATTTCTACTTTTTTTTTAAAACAGACAAAATATACCCGGTTATTTTTTTCTGATGCTTTTTTAAATGTATAGGCATTATAACAGTGTACTTCACTGAATCCCATCTTATAAAGAAACTCCTTAATCTGTTCCAGGGGATAAGATGTTTCAATATGTAATTCTTGATAATGATTATTTAGATTTTCATCAAGATATATTTTTAATTTAACTTTCCATCTGTTCTTTTCTCTATCAATTAAATCCTGCCAGAAACAGGTATAATTATCTCCTTTAAACATTGTTGTCCCTGGTTCAATACTCATTAATCTTTTAATTGTATTAAAATCAAAAATAAATATACCATCTTCAGTTAATACATTATAGACATTTTTAAATACTTTTTTCATATCTTCAGGAGAAAGAATATAATTTAAACTGTCAAAGACTGAAAAAGCAAAATCATAATCTTTACTTAAAGAGAAATTTCTTAAATCTGAATGAATAAAAGATATTTTCAGGTCTTTACTATTAATTTTTTCCCGGGCCATTTTTAACATTTCTTTGGAACCATCAATACCTGTTACTCCTTTTCCTTTCCTGGCAAACATCATGCTCATATTCCCCGTTCCACAGGCTAAATCAAGAATTTTATCCGGGTTTTTATCATAAAAAGATAATAATTCCTTTAAATAACGAAACCATAGGTCATAAGGAACCCCATCCATTAAATCATCATATATTTTTGCAAAAGAATGTGTATATGCTACTTCTCCCATCAGTTCTACCTCCTGAGCTATATTATATCTTCAATGAAGTGACCAATATTATTTTTTCCTTTTCCGGTTTCAGCTGAAAAAAATGTAAATTCTTCTTCTGAGGCTAATCTCAGATTTTCCATTATTATTTTTTTCTGTTTTTGCAATTTATTTCGTGTTAATTTATCAGCCTTTGTGGCTACAATTAGAGCAGGAATACCACTTCTATGAAGCCAATCAACCATTATTTTATCATCTTTAGTTGGTTTATGACGGGCATCAACTATTTGAACAACTCCTCTCAAATTTTCTCTTTGATAGAGATAATCTTCAATTAACTGACCCCATTCTTCTTTGACCTTTTGGGGAACTTTTGCATACCCATAGCCTGGTAAATCAACCAGACAAAATTGATTATTTATATTAAAAAAATTAATACTCTGTGTACGACCTGGAGTAGAACTTGTTTTAGCCAGGTTTTTCCGGTTAACAAATTTATTTATCAAAGAAGATTTACCCACATTGGATCTTCCCGAAAAAGCAATTTCAGGAAGATCATGATAGGGAAAATCCTCAGTTTTATAGGCACTAATAATAAAAGAAGCATTTTTAATTTTCATTCTCTTTCTCCTCCAATAATAATTTTAAGACCTGATCCATATGTTTTACAAATTTAATATTCAGGTTTTTTGTTATCTCTGATTCAATTTCTTCTATATTTTTTTTATTTTTTTCTGGTAATATAATATTTTTAATTCCTCTCCTCCTGGCTGCCAGTATTTTGGTTTTTATACCTCCCACAGGTAAAACCTGGCCTCTAAGAGATATTTCACCACTCATAGCATAACCACCACATACAGGTTGTTCAGTTAAGGCTGAAGCAATTGCCAGAGCAATAGTAATACCGGCTGATGGACCATCCTTGGGTACTGCACCTTTGGGTACATGAATATGAAGATCATTTCTGTCATAAAATTTATCAGGTAAATCCAGCCGGTCATGTTTTGAACGGATATAGGTTAAAGCTGCCTGAGCTGATTCTTTCATTACTTCACCCAGAGAACCTGTTAGATTGAGTTCACCTGATCCTGGAACAACTGCCACTTCGATTTCAATAATATCTCCACCGGCCTGATTATAGGCCATTCCGGTGGCCACTCCTACTTTCTTCTCTGTTTTCGCCCTATCGAATTCCTGTAAAGGAATACCCAGGTATTTATTCACATTTTTTATGGTAATTCTGGCTTTTCTATCCCTTCCTTCCACTATTTCTCTGGTTATTTTACGGATTAGAGCAGCCAGTTTTTTTTCCAGATTTCTCACTCCTGCCTCTCTGGTATATTCCTGAATAACTCTTTTGACAGCATTTGTTGATATCTGTAATTCCTCTTTACTTATACCATGATCTTTATATAACCGGGGAAGTAAATAATTTTCAGCAATTTTTATTTTCTCATATTCAGTATATCCAGGTAGTTCAATAACTTCCATTCTATCCAGAAGTGGTGCCGGTATTGTATTTGTTACATTTGCTGTAGTTACAAATAATACCCGGGAAAGATCAAAGGGTATTTCCAGGTAATGGTCTGTAAAATTATTATTTTGTTCAGGATCAAGTACTTCCAGTAATGCTGCAGCAGGATCTCCCCTGAAATCAGCTGACATTTTATCAACTTCATCCAGTAAAAAAACCGGATTTTTGCTACCAGCATCTCTTAAAGAATTAATAATTCTACCTGCCCGGGAACCAATATAAGTTCTGCGGTGACCCTTAATTTCAGCTTCATCCCTGACCCCCCCCAGAGAAAGCCTGACAAAATCACGGTTAAGAGCCCTGGCTATAGAACGACCAAGGGAAGTTTTTCCCACCCCTGGACCTCCTACCAGACACAGAATTGGTCCTTTTTTACTGGAGCTTCTTTTCTGTACTGCCAGATACTCAAGAATTCTTTCCTTAACATCTTCCAGATCATAATGGTCCTGATTTAATATTTTTTCTGCTTTTTTTATGTCGATTTTTCCACTTTTAGTTTTATTCCAGGGTAAATCAAGAACACAATCCAGATAGTTTCTGATAACTGTTGATTCTGGAGACATTGTAGGGGTTTTTTTTAGTTTTTCAATCTCTTCATTTACTTTTTTATCAACCTTTTCGGGTAATTGTAATTTTTCTTTTTTATTTTTATAATCATTAATTTCATTGTCTTCTTCATCAAGTTCATCTTTTATAACCTTTAGTTTTTCCCTTAAATAATATTTTTTTTGAGTTTCCTTAACCTGTTTGTGAACCTTTTTATTTAAATCCTGTTCCATTGATAGTATTTCCACTTCATCTTTTATCATTCCCAGTAAAACTATAAATCTTTCTTCAAGTGATACTGTTTCCAGTAATTTTTGTTGTTTTTTATAATTTAAATCCAGGTGAGAAACTATAATATCTGCCAGTCTATCCGCTTCCTCTATATTTTTTAACATTATAACAGTTTCTGGTGTTAGATCTTCAATATAATTAATATATTCTTTAAAATGATTTATGGCAGCTCTCATATAGGCTTTTAACTTTTTTGTTATTTCTGGTTCCTGATGTATAATTGTTTCTGCTTTTACAGAAAAATGATTCTCAATCTCGTTATATTCAAGAATTCTTGCCCTTTTTTTGCCTTCAACAACAACTTTTATCATACCATTGGGCAATTTTATCAACTGTTTTATTTCCGATATTGTGCCAATTTTATATATATCTTCAGGAGCAGGCTCTTCAAGATTTTCATCTTTCTGGGCAGCAACTATAATTTTTTCATTCTCTATCATAGCTTTTTCCAGAGCCTCTATAGATTTTTCTCTCCCCACCAGAAGAGGAATTACCATATATGGAAAAATAACTATTCCCCTTGCAGGTATTAAGGGGATATTTTCTATTTTTTCTTCATTTATAATATTTATTTTATCATCTTCTGACATTTTATCACCTCTATTATATTAATTCTAGTTTTATATACTTATTCCTTCCTTTTTATAATAATAACTTATTAAAAAAAATACCGGCCAGTTTCTGGCCAGTACATTATTGTTTTCTATTATTTGAATTTTCACGGGGTAACTGTCATTAAATTATTTGAGGCTATTAAATTAATATTTTCTTCTTTTATTTTCAGGGCATTTTTTACTGCTTCTTCCAGGGTTTTTACAGGTATAATTTTTATTTTATCATATGATTGATATAGATTTTTCCAGTTTTCCCGGGGTATTATAACCCTTTCAACCCCGGCTTTGATTGCAGCATCAATCTTGGCAGAAACACCTCCAACAGGTTTAATAAGTCCCCTTATTGTTACTTCTCCAGTCATAGCAGTTTTATTGTCCACAGGTTTTCCACTTAGTGAACTATAGAGAGCTACTGCCATTGATACTCCTGCAGAAGGTCCATCAATAGGGATACCCCCCGGGAAATTTATATGTATATCATATTTATCAGTTTCTATTTCCATCATTCTTTTTAATATGGTTAAAGCATTTTCTGCTGATTCTTTGACAGAGCTTCGTCTGCGTACAGTATGTCCTGAACCTTTCATTTCTTCTTCCTCTATTACTCCTGTAATATTAATCTTACCATTTTCTTTTTTTAAATTTATTACCGCTGTTTCAATTTCTATTAACATACCAGTATTGGGACCCCTGACAGCCAGGCCATTGACAACTCCTATTTGGGGGAAACTGTGAATTTTTTTATCAGGCCGTGGTGAATACTGTCCACTTCTTAAAACTGTTTTTATATCCCTAGCCTTTATTAGTTCCCTGTTATCTTTAATGGCCATTCCCCCTGCCAGTTGAATTAAATTAACAGTTTCCCTCCCGTTTCTGGCATATTTTTTTATCAGTTCCAGACCTTTTTCTTCAATATCAAAAAATATTTTATTTAAAGCATTTTCTGCTATCCTGGCTATATGATCAGCATCAAGTTCAGAAAAAAATATTTCCAGACAGCGGGATCTGATAGCAGGCGGTATCTGCTGTGGTTGTCTGGTGGTGGCTCCTACCAGGCGGAAATCTGCCGGTAATCCTTTCTGAAAAATCTCATGGATATAGGAGGGAATATTTTTGTTTTCCTCACTGTAATAAGCACTATCCAGAAAAACTTTTCTGTCTTCCAGTACCTTTAATAATTTGTTGAGTTGAATGGGGTGTAATTCTCCAATTTCATCAATAAACAAAATTCCACCATGAGCCCTGGTTACTGCACCCGGTTTTGGTTGAGGAATACCGGCAGTTCCCATTGCTCCAGCCCCCTGGTAAATGGGATCATGAACTGAACCTATTAAGGGATCAGCAATACTCCTTTCATCAAAACGGGCTATAGTGGCATCTATTTCCATAAATTTTGCATTCTTTTTAAATGGTGAATCAGGATTTTTTTTGGCAGCATCTAATACCAGTCGGGCTGCTGCTGTTTTTCCCACTCCTGGAGGACCATAAAGAATAACATGCTGGGGATTT
>PWOK01000007.1 GCA_003557445.1 Halanaerobiaceae bacterium | reverse complement strand
TTGTATTTACTGACTATATCCACAAAATGTGCTTCCGGCCTGGCATGTAAACCAACTGGGTTAATAATCGTATATTCTTTTTTGATCATGGTTTTACTATCAATTACCTGTCATGTTTTTTACCAGGTCAGCTCTGGCAACTATACCAACCATTTTTTCATTTTTAATTACCGGCAGGCGATTTACATCTTTTTCTACCATAATTGTGGCTATTTCATCTACAGGTGTATCAGGATTAACTGTAACCACCTCTTCAGTCATTAAATCCTCTACATTTATAGCAATAAATTTTTTAAATTCTTCTCTAAATTTACGGGGATTTTCCAGGAAAATAATTCCTCCCAGTATATTTATATGGTCAGGGGTATTAAGTTTTTTGTTCTTCATAATCAAATCTTTTTCTGTTACAATACCTACCAGTTTGCCATCACTGACTACAGGTAAACCACTGACACCTTTTTTACTCATAATTTTTGCTGCATCTTCCACACTTGTATCAGGTGTCACAGATACTACTTCTTTTGACATTATATCTTTAGCAGTTAACATATTAATCACTCCCTTTTTATTATTTAAGAGCTATCAGTTTATTATAAACTTCCTGCAAGTTTTTTATAATATCACCGGCCACCAGACTGTAAGAACTAACCTTTTCTACAGCAATATCTCCTGCCATTCCATGTAAATATGGACCCAAAACAGCTGCCTTCCAGGTATCATTACCCTGAGCCATAAGGCCTGCAATTATACCTGTTAAAACATCACCACTACCTGCTGTGGCCAGTCCCTGATTACCTGTAGGGTTAATGTAAAGACTACCATCAGGAAGGCCAATAGTTGTAACCGCACCCTTTAATACCAGATAAAGACCATATTTTTGGGCAAATTCACTGGTTATCTGTATCCGATTATTCTGAATATATTTTATATCTTCATTCAAAAGATGGGCCATTTCTCCCGGATGAGGGGTTAAGACTGTATCATGCTCTCTATTTTTAAGTATTTTGAGATCATTAATAACATTAAGGGCATCTGCATCCAGAACCAATGGTATCTCACTTTTCAAAAGAAAATTTATTATTTTTCTAGTATTTTCTCCTCTACCAAGGCCTGGCCCGGCAGCAATCAAATCAGACTCTTTTATGAGATTTTCAATCACGGGTAAGGCCTTTTCTGAAATACCCTGTCTGTCATCCTCTAAAGCAACAGTCATTAGTTCCTTTCCATAAGAAGCAATAACCGGCTGTACTGAACGAGGTACCGCTATTTTTACCAGCCCTGTTCCACTTTTAAGTGCTGAAAACCCTGTTAAATATGGGGCTCCGGTCATTCCCTGAGAACCACCCAGAACACATATTTTGCCAAAAGTACCTTTATGCCCGGTAACCGGCCTGGGTGGTAAAAGAGCTGCTGCTTCTTTTTTATTCAACATGAATTTATTATAGTTTTTTTTAGTAATAATATTATCAGGTATACCAATATCCATTCTTTTGATTTCCCCGGCATATTCTTTTCCCGGATATAAGCAAAGTCCTGTTTTCAAAAAAGCCATAGTGGCAGTATAATCTGCCCTGATAGCTTTACCTAAAATTTGACCTGTTTTACCGGAAATACCTGCCGGGATATCGGCTGCAATAAGGTGGGATTCAGCAGATCTATTATTAATCAAATCAATCAACAGAGCCATATCTCCCCTGACCTTCCCCTTAAGACCGGTACCAAGGAGGGCTTCCACAACAAAATCAGCCTCTTTTATTTTTTTGATAATTTCCTTTTGCTGTTCCTTAAGTTCACTTACCTCTTTAACAGATATATCCCGCATCCTGCATAATTGATAATTTGTCAGGTTTATATCCTGCAAATCCTGATGTTTACCCATTAAATATACCTCTACCTGAAAACCATACATATCCAGAAAACGGGCTGTTACAAAACCATCCCCACCATTATTACCTTTACCACAAAAAATCACTGTTTTTTTATTAGAAAAATCAATTTTTTCTGTATTTATCTTTTTTATCAGATCAGCAATACTTTTACCGGCTGCTTCCATTAACAATAGAGCCGGATATCCACTTTCTATTGTCCTGCTGTCAACTGCCTGCATTTGCTCAGGGTCCAGTATAAGCAATTTAATCCCCCTCCCCTATTACATGGGCAACTGTATAATCTTTTTCATGAGAAAGACTGATATGTATCTCTTTAATTTCTTTTTTTTGAGCCAGTTCAGCTGCTTTTCCCTTTAATTTTACCTGTGGTTCTCCCAGGTGGTTGTTTGTTATTTCTATTTCAGACCACTGAACCTGCCTTAACCCTGTTCCCAGCATTTTAAGCAGTGCTTCCTTGGCAGCAAACCTGGCAGCATAATGCTGACCTGGCCTGCCTTTTTTTTCACAGTAAGCCCTTTCAGCTTTAGTATATATTTTTTTTAAAAATCTATCCTGCCATTTATCAATTATTCTGTTAATCCTATTTATATTTACTATATCTATTCCAGTTCCTTTTATCATTTAAACCCTGGTCTCCTTTTTCACTCTTATTATTTATTATACTTGAATTTTTTAATAAATGCAAAAAATCCAGGACAGGCCCGGATTT
>PWOK01000158.1 GCA_003557445.1 Halanaerobiaceae bacterium | reverse complement strand
TATAATATGGTTAGTGACCCAAGACTCAGTCCTCATATCAATACCTCTGGTCGGTTAATATTTCAATATCCATTTTTTTACGGTTCAAGTCTACTTCTTGATACTTAATTGTCCCACTGACTTTAAATCCAGGAATTGACCCAAACATAAGGGGGTCTTCTATCTCAATCAACTGTAGATCTTGATTACCTTTTGTCAAGAAACCAATTTCAGGAGAATAAGGGGCTATCACCCTTAACAATAATCCTGGCTCTGCAAAGTCTCTAATAATTTCCCGGGCAATCTTTAAAGCAGATCCATGTTCAATAAATCGGTTATCAGGTTGAGTATATTCATTCTCTCCCCATCTTCGGATAGAAGCACTATCCACAAGAGTATAAGATGAAGCAGAGTCTTGTTCTAATCTCAATCCCTCAAACTTCAACCGAATTACATCTCCAACATTAAACAAATCTGAAGCAGGTTCAGCAGTCCACCTCCAACTACCAAACCCCCCTGGAATTTGCTGAGATAACCCCTGATAAGGTAAATCGGCCTCTTTATTAGTTGTGGGAGAAAAGATATAATGGGCATTAAGGACATCACCTTTTTGGAAAGCTGAGCTATAGTCCCCTGGCCCTAAACTTATCTCCATTGTGCTAAAATTAATTGAATGGATATAAGCAATAGGGGCATTAATCTGAGTCTCATGCCCCACATTTGAAAGATTGGGTAAACCCACTCTACCAATAGTATTAGTAGGAAGGGTAGTTACAAGAAAATTAAAGTGTCGATATCCCGGTCCATAAGGGTGAATCCTTACTCCTCTAAAAGCATTTATGCTATTAAGCCTCAAAACCGTTCCTTGTAAAGCTGACTTAAATTCATTATTTACCAAAAATACTTCATCGGTTCCATTTGGGTCACTAAAAGTTGATAAGGGCCCCCCACTATAAACAACTCTAACGGTTTTCTCAGTAAATGAATTTACAACAAAGGAACCTGCAAAACGGAAGTTGGGGTCTCCCGTTTTAGCAATCTCAAAGGAGTCCCCTTTTTGCATATTGTGCGGAGATTCAAATCTGAACTCCATATACTTGACTTGGAAAACAGCTCCCCCTATCGAGCCTATTGAAGCATTCAAAACTTTATTTGTAGGGTCTGCAGATAGATTACCTCTATATACATCTTTTATAACAGCAACCCCCTCATCACTGAATTTATCTCCCCACCTTTTAACAGTAGAAGTACCATTACTATCAACATCAGTCCCCAAGTGGGATCTAATAACAGATAGGGTGATAAACTTTTCAACTGCAAAGCCAGGAGCTTCCTCTAGCCTAATCAGGTTAATAGAGGAGTCTACGGACTCGATTACTTTACCCACAGGCTCCATTTCTTCTTGATCAGTGAAGATAACAATGTCACCTGGGCGAATGGGATTATCAGAGCTTTGGTAAAGGGTATTAACTAAAAGCTCCCTATCATCCTCCCCCATTTCCTGCATTAAAACAATTGAAATAGAGGGGCTGTGGGTCAACCATTTGAACAGTACGGGATTACGATCCCAAATATGATCATTAGCATCCCCCACCTCAATAGCATCAGGCTCAAATCCAATTGTCAATAACCTGCCCCTCCTAGTACAGATCATCAATACAGACCCCTGTTCAGGGGAGGTCACATTAACATCAAGCTCGCCTTCAAACAGCCTTTCGTCTTCTATATCATTAATACGATTTTGAGCATCCCTACCCACATGGGTAACTTCCCATTCTCCGTCATGTTGTTGGGGGCTATAAGCAGAGACAGTTACTATATTCCGAATATCATCACTTACTTCTTTTTCGATATCTTCAATATCCCCTTGAGAGGCTGATAAAGTATGAGTCTTTAGCACCCTATTTCGAGGGACCATAAAGAAAAACTCTTGGTTAAATCCAAATACTAAACCATTTGCATTAGCTAAAGCTACAATAACATCCCAAGCTTTCATCCCTGAGAAATCTGCTAATTCTATTCTTTTATCCAATCCATAAGTATCAATTTTGAAGAAGACTTTTGGTCGGCCTAAGATATCATTCAGAGTCTGCTCTGTCAAATGATCCCTACGGAAATAATGATCGAATGAAGAGAATAAAGCCTCCCTTTCTAATACAGGGTCCCCCATTGAAATTAGGCTTGTAGCAGCAGCCCCGTGGGAAATAAACCTCCTAGCTTCTCTTAGGGTTTTTGTCCTACCAAAATTAAGGTCATCCCAATAATGGCCCCCTTCAATTGCTCGGTCCCCTTGAGAGATATAACAAAGCTGGGCCCCTTTGCCCAATCTTTGATAAGCATGAGGGTCAATAGTAGGAGAAGATAATCTAAAATACCAGATTCTATCTGATTGTTCACTAAACCCTGTAAACTGAATAGCATCGGCTAATCGGCCTTCTTGGACATCATGATCAACAATAACTAATTGGTTAAACTCATCAGGGTTTAGATAAAAAACCTCATGGCAAGGGGGAGTTAATTCCCCAGAGTCAACAGAGCTTAGTAGACTGTCTTTTCGAAAACCCGATCCAAACAATTTTTCAAATCTTGAGCTATAATGGAGATGGGTTATCTTTCGAGTCCG
>PWOK01000073.1 GCA_003557445.1 Halanaerobiaceae bacterium | reverse complement strand
TTTACACTGCCCTCAGTATTTTAGAGGATAGTGGTTATTTACCAAGACTGGGAATATTAATTGATGGTATATTTAACAAAATTGGTTTATCCGGTGGTAGTATTATCCCCTTATTACTGGGATATGGCTGTGCAATTCCAGGAATAACAGCTACCAGGGCACTTAATTCCTATAAAGAGCGTGTAATTGTTACCACCATTATGTGTCTGTCAATTCCCTGTGTGGCTCAAAGTGGTGCTTTTATATCACTGTTAGCTGAAAGATCAATTTTAGTTGTCTTAATGCTTTTTATCTTTTCATTAATTCTTTTAATTTTATCTGCATTTATTATGAATCTTTTTTTAAAAGGTAAGAGGGCTGATACAATTATAGAAATACCAGATTTATTATGGCCATCTTTAAATATACTGGGAAAAAAAATCTGGATCAGAGTGAAAAACTATATTTTTAATGGGGCAATTGCCATGATATATGTTATTGCCATGGCAGCTTTTCTTTATGAAATAGGATTTTTAAATTTGCTGGGTAGATTGCTTTCACCAATAGTAACAGTCTGGCTGAGATTACCGGAAGAAGCAGCCATACCACTTATGCTGGGTATTTTTCGCCGTGAATTATCTGTTTTACCATTAATTGATATGGATTTAACAACCTTACAGCTTTTTGTGGCAGCAGTTGTTGGTTTGTTCTATGTACCATGTGTGGCGGTTTTAGCTATTGTAAACAGGGAATTTAGTTTAAAAATAGCAGGTGGTATTCTTTTATTAACAACAACAACTTCATTTGTTGTCGGAGGTATTATTTATAGATTGGGCAGTCTTATAATTGAATATGGATGGTTTTATATGGGACTTACTATAATTGGCTTTTTATTAATTTTAATTGTAATAAAAAAATATATTTTATCCAAATAATACTTTTCCTTAAAATTAAATATAAAGAATAAAACCAGCCCTTTAATTTTTATAAAGGGGTTTTTTTATCCATGTATACAGGTATTATAACCCCTTTAACTATTTACATTAAAAACAATTACAGATATTATTAGAAACAACAAAAAAATATTTCTTTTGAGAGGGGTTTTAAAATGACTAAAAATTTAAGTAAAGAAGAAATTTTGAAAATTGCCGAAGAAAAAAAAGTCAGGTTTTTTAGAATGCAGTTTACAGATATTCTGGGGATTGTAAAAAATGTAGCTCTTACAGTTGAACAGCTGGAAGCAGCTCTTGATAATCAAATTATGTTTGATGGTTCTTCAATTGAGGGTTTTACCCGGATACAGGAATCTGATATGTACTTAAGGCCGGATTATGATAGTTTTACGATTTTTCCCTGGAGAGAAAAAGAAGATGGAACAGTTGGCAGGTTTGTCTGTGATGTTTACACCCCTGAAGGAGAACCTTTCACAGGTGATCCCAGATATAGATTAAAAAAAGTTTTAAAAGAGGCAGAGGAAATGGGTTTTAGTATGAATGTGGGTCCTGAACCAGAATTTTTTATTTTTGAATTAGATGAAAAAGGAAGACCAACCACAAACACTCAGGATTTAGGTGGTTATTTTGATCTTGCTCCAATAGATCAGGGACAGGATGCAAGAAGAAGTATTGATTTAGCTCTGGATGAAATGGGTTTTCAAATAGAGACATCACACCATGAAGTAGCACCCGGACAGCATGAAATTGATTTTAAATATGCTGATGCTTTAAAAACAGCAGATAATATTGGTACTTTTAAATTTGTTGTAAAAGCAATCTGTCATGAACTTGGTTTACATGCAACCTTTATGCCCAAACCTTTATTTGGTGAAAATGGTTCTGGTATGCATGTTCATCAGTCATTATTTCAGAATGGAGAAAATGTTTTTCATGATCCTGATGATCCAAGAGGACTCAGTCAGACAGCATACTATTATATTGGTGGATTATTAAAACATGCCCGGGCATTTACAGCAATAACCAACCCAACAATAAATTCCTATAAAAGATTGGTCCCGGGATATGAAGCACCTGTATATCTTGCCTGGTCCAGTAGTAATAGAAGTTCTCTAATAAGAATTCCAGCTGCCAGGGGTACAGGAACCAGGGTAGAATTAAGAAATCCTGATCCAACTGCTAATTCATATCTAGCAATTGCTGTTATGCTCAAAGCCGGTCTTGATGGTATAAAAAATAAAATTGAGCCACCTGCTGAAGTACTGGAAAACATTTATTCTATGTCAGCAAACAGAAGAGCAGAACTGGGTATTCAAAGCCTGCCAGATAATATAAAAACAGCTGTTGATTTTCTTTTAGAAGATCAGGTAATACAGAATGTACTGGGAGATCATGTATTAGAACATTTTGTTAAAGCCAAAAATGTTGAATGGGATAATTACAGGACTCAGGTACATCAATGGGAACTTGACCAGTATCTGAGTAAATATTAAAAAATAACAAAGAATAACAAAGAATAAAAAATATTGCAGGTCAGTTAATGGCCTGCAAATATTCTTTGTAAAATAGATTGAAGGAGTTGATATAGATGAATTTTACGAAAATGCAGGGAACAGGAAATGATTTTATTATCATAAATGGGTTTAAACATAAAATCAATGATTATAAGAGTTTTTCCAGAGAAATTTGTGACCGTCATTTTGGAGCTGGAGGGGATGGTTTAATAATAGTTTTACCTCCATCTCAAAAAGAAAATGATTTTAAAATGAGGATATTTAATGCTGATGGTAGTGAAGCTGAGATGTGTGGTAATGGTATTCGCTGTTTAGCACACTATATTGGAAAAAAAATATCTACCAAAAGATCATTTAAAATAGAAACAAAAGCAGGTATAATCATTCCTGAAATAATAACAACTTCTAATAATAGCAGTCAGATAAGGGTTAATATGGGAATACCAGGGTTTAAACCATCAGATATTCCTGTAAATATAAAAGACCAGGAAAATTTTATAGAGGATTATCAATTAAATATAGAGCAAAATACATTTGAAATTAACTGTGTTTCTATGGGTAACCCCCATACCATAATTTTTAAAAATAATATAAATAAGATTGATCTTTCATACTGGGGTCCTAAAATAGAAAATCATAAAATATTTCCTCATAAAACCAATGTTGAATTTATCGAAATAATTAATTCCGGTAAAATTAAAATGAAGGTCTGGGAAAGAGGTTCTGGTATTACACTTGCCTGTGGAACAGGTGCCTGTGCGGCCGTAGTAGCAGGCACAAAAAAAGGCCTTTTAAAAAACCGGGTTAATGTTAAATTACCCGGAGGAAAACTTGAAATATACTGGTCAGGAAAAGAAAAGGATTCAGTTCTCATGACAGGGCCAGCAAGCACTGTATATGAGGGAGTTTTTATTATTTAATCTTTATGATATACTTTATATATAAAAACTTATATTATTATTTTAAAAGGGAGAAAAAATATGAGTAAAAATATTATGGTAATTGATGATGAAGAAAATATCAGGGAATTAATTAAATTTAATCTGGAAAAAGAAGGATATAAGGTGTGGATGGCCTGTGATGGTAAGGAAGGACTGGATAAATTAACTGAAGAAGTGGATTTAATAATCCTGGATTTAATGCTGCCCGGAATTGATGGTTTTGATGTTTGCAGGGAAATCAGAAATAATTCAAAATACAATAATATTCCAATTATTATGTTAACTGCAAAAGGAGAAGAGATTGATAAAATTGTTGGACTGGAAATTGGAGCAGATGATTATATGGTAAAACCCTTTAGTCCCAGGGAACTTCTGGCCAGAATCAAGGCAATTTTTAGAAGAATTGAGAAGAATGATCTAAACAAAAAAAATCAGGAAGGTATTTTGGATCTTGGAGGGATCAAATTAAATATAAAAAGTCATGAAGTTACAATAAATGAAAATGAAATTGAATTAACTCCCAAGGAATTTCAATTATTAAAATATTTAATGATTAATAAAAATAATGTATTAAGCAGGGATATGTTACTGGAAAAAATTTGGGATTACAGTTATTCAGGAGACACCAGAACAGTGGATGTTCATATCAGAAGATTAAGAAAAAAATTAGATATAAATTGTATAAAAACAGTCAGGGGGGTGGGCTATAAATTTGTTGAAATGGAATGATTTAAAATTAAAAAAACAGGTATTAATTTTATTCAGTTCTATTATGATAGTTGTTTTGGGTTTGATATTTCTATATTTCACACAGAGTCAAAGAAATTTTTACTATACAGAATTAGAAAAAAACCTGGAGCATAAAGCAGAATTAATTATGAGTAATCCGATTATTGATTTTAATATTCATAGTCAGATTAACATTGATAACTGGGTAAAAAGATATGGTGAAAAACTAAATACAAGGATAACAATTATTAAAGCAGATGGTGAGGTGATTGCTGAATCACATGATAATCCCTTATTAATGGATAATCATCTGCAACGCCCTGAAATTAGCAATATTATAGAGGTTAATGATATTGGTATATTTACCCGTAAAAGTGATACAGTTGAGGAAGAAATGTTATATCTTGCTCTTCCCATAACAGATGGTGAAGAAATAACAGGTTATGTACGGGTTGCTAAATCCCTGGAAGAAATCCAGAAAGTCTTACGAAATCATATACGCAATTATTTATTTTTTATATTAATCTTATATTTTATTATCTTTTTAATTTTAGTTAAATTTACAAATAATATTGTTAATCCAATTTCAAAAATTACAGAGATGGCCAGTAGTATAGCCAGAGGTGATTATAGTAAACGTGTATATTTAAATAACTATAATAATGAAATAGGTATTATGGCAGAAATGTTTAATTATATGGCTGAACAGTTACAAAAAAGAATTAATAAAATTTTTTCCGAAAAAAACAGGGTTGAAACAATTTTAAATAATATGTTAGATGGGTTAATTGCCACTGATTCAAAATGTAGAATAAAATCTATTAATTCTGCAGCAAAAGAGATGCTTAGCACTTCAAAAATTGATTTGAAAAATAAAGACCTAATTCAAATAACCAGAAACTATCAATTACAGGAAACCCTGGAAAAAGCAATCAACAATAATCAGGTAATATCAAAAGAAATTACCCTTAATAATGCAGAAAAGATATTACTGTGTCAGTTTGCACCCATTGCTGGCAGAGAGGAAAAAGCAAGTGGTGGTATTATTGTTATGACAGATATTACCGAGCTACGCAAATTAGAAAAAATCAGAAAAGATTTTGTTTCCAATGTTTCTCATGAATTACGTACCCCTTTGACTTCCATAATTGGTTATCTAGATACTATTCTGGATAGTGATATTGATGATTGTAAAACTGTTGAACGTTTTCTTAATATAGTTAAAGATGAAGCAGATAGATTAAAATATTTAATTAATGATCTATTTGAACTCACAGAAGTAGAAGATAAGGAGTTTGAACTGGTACCTTCTGACCCTGAACAGACCGTTCAAAATGTTATCCAGATGATTAAAGGAAAAGCAAAAGAAAAAAATATTAAATTAAAATTCACTAATAAAGAAAAATTACCTCAGGTTTTAATGGTGCCGGAAAGAATAGAACAGGTTTTAATAAATTTAATTGATAATGCTATTAAATATTCTCCTGAAGGTAGTGAGATCAATGTAAAATTATCTGAAAAAGATAATAAACTTTTTGTAGAGGTATCTGACAATGGGATAGGTATTCCAGAGGATGATCTTGATAGAATTTTTGAAAGATTTTATCGGGTTGATAAAGCACGCTCAAGAAAACAGGGTGGTACAGGTATAGGGTTATCCATCGTCAAACATATTATCCAGGGCCATTATAGCGAGATTAAGGTTGAGAGTGTTGAAGGTAAAGGTACAATATTTGAATTTTATCTTCACAAAGCTACCTGTTCAATCTAACAAATATTAAATTTATAATTAAATAAAATCATTAAAAACCTTCCTTTTTAAGGGAGGTTTTTTAACATAATGTTAACAAAAATGTAATTGATTATTAACATTACAGCAAAAGACCTGTAACAAACCCCTGTTAAGATGTATATGAAAGGGGAGATTTGAAATGAAAAAAATAAAATTATTAAGTGTATTAATTTTAAGTTTAATGGTTGTTGTGTTTTTGGTGGCCTGTGATGGTGATGAGGGAAATATAGAAGTACGTGGTTCTGATACAATGGTTAATCTTGGTCAAAATTTAGCTGAAACTTATATGTCTCAGGAAGGAGCAGCAAGCATATCAGTTACTGGTGGGGGTTCAGGAACAGGTATAGCAGCTATGATTGATGGAAGAATTGATATAGCAAATTCTTCAAGAGCTATGACAGAAAGTGAAATTGAACAGGCACAAAATAATAATGTTAATCCATTTGAAGTAGTAATAGCCATGGATGGACTGGCAGTTTTTGTTAATGATAACATAGAAATTGAGGAATTAACCCTTAATCAGGTAGGGGCAATTTTTAGAGGAGATATTACTAACTGGTCAAAAGTTGGTGGTCCTGATAGAGAAATATCAATGTATGGAAGACAGAGTAATTCAGGAACATTTGTATATTTTAGAGAAAATGTCCTGAAAGAAGATTTTTCAGATAATGTCAGAAGAATGAATGGTACAGCCCAGATTATAGAAGGTGTATTAAATGATATATATGCCATAGGTTATGGGGGTATTGGTTATACTGTGGATGATGATCAGGTGGTAGAGGGATTAACTGTATTAAAAATAGCTGTTGATGAAAATTCAGAAGCTATAACACCACTGGATCCAGAAAATGTTGAAACAGGGAAATATCCTATAGCCAGACCATTATACAATTATACAGATGGAAAACCTGAGGGAGCAATCCTGGATTATATTACTTTTGTTTTAAGTGATAGGGGACAGGAAACTGCTGTAAATTCAGGTTTTTATCCGGTAAGTCCTGAGTTTCAACGGTTTAATGAACAACAATTAAATCAGTAATATTGATAAAGGAAGTGAATTAATAATGGCAGAGCAACTGCATCTGGAGAAAAAAAACACAATAAAGAAAATAAAAGAAAAAATAATAGAAACATTTTTTATGTTAAATGGAATTCTTGCTGTACTGGTATTAGTGGGTATCTTTTATCTTTTATTATCAGAAGGGTTACCTACTTTTAGAGAAGTGAGTATAAGAGAATTTTTAACATCCCGCAGATGGAATCCCACTTCCTATAATAATCCTGAATTTGGAATAGTTGGTTTAATGGTCAGTACACTAATGGTGACTGTTGGTGCTTTAATATTTTCAATTCCTCTGGGTATCGCCACTGCTGCCTATCTGGCAGAAGTGGCCGGCCCCCGGGAAAGAGAAATTTTGAAACCGGTTATTGAAATACTGGCCAGTATTCCTTCTGTTGTTGTAGGATTTTTAGGTATAGTCCTTGTTGGTCCTCTGATTGCTCGTATTTTTGGTTTAAGTAATGGTCTTAATGCTTTAAATGGTTCAATCTTACTGGGAGTTATGGCTTTACCCACAATAATAAGTATTTCTGAAGATGCTATATCTGCAGTACCTGATGAGTATAAAGAGGCTTCTTTAGCACTGGGGGTAACCAAGTGGTATACTCTGATCAAAGTGACAATACCTGCAGCATTGTCCGGTATAATTGCTTCAATTATGCTGGGCATGGGCAGGGCAATTGGTGAAACAATGACAGTCCTGATGGTAACTGGAAATGTGCCCCGCTTTCCACATTCTTTTTTCTCATCAATTCGTACTATGACAGCAACTATTGCCATAGAACTGGGAGAGGTGCCCTTTAACACAACCCATTATTATTCCCTGTTTGCCATTGGGGCAGTATTATTTACTATGACATTTTGCGTTAATTTGATTTCAGATATTGTTCTTCATAAGTTTGAGGAGGAAGAATAATGAATACAAATAATAGAAAAACAAAACAAATTATTGGATTTAATTTTCTCAGATTATGTACTTTAATAATTTTATTTATATTGGCTGTAATCTTATTTGACATTATCACTAAAGGTATTGGTGTGATTAGCCTTGAATTTCTAACAACTGTTCCCAGAGAGGGAATGACTGCAGGAGGTATCTTCCCTGCAATAGTTGGTACAGTTCTGGTTACAATGATTACTGCTGCTGTAGCTGTACCGGTTGGAGTGTTTGCTGCTATTTATTTAAATGAATATGCTGTTAAAGGAAAATTAACCAGAATAATCAGAATGGCAATTCGTAATCTGGCAGGAGTACCTTCAATTGTTTATGGATTATTTGGACTGGCTCTGTTTGTAAAAAGTGCCAATCTGGGTACTTCAATTCTGGCAGCAGGTTTAACTTTAGGTTTAATGACTCTTCCCGTTACAATTACTGCCAGTGAAGAAGCATTGAAATCTGTTCCTGATTCCTATAGAAAAGGCTCACTGGCATTGGGAGTTTCTAAATGGTATATGATTCGTACCAATGTTTTACCCTATGCAATACCCGGGATATTAACAGGAGCAATTTTAGGTCTTTCAAGGGCGGCAGGAGAGACTGCTCCTATATTATTTACAGGGGCAGCTTTCTTTTTACCAAGATTACCGGGTTCTATTTTTAGCCAGTTTATGGCTTTACCATATCATCTATATATTCTGGCCACACAGCATCACAGTATTGCAAGAGTAAGGCCCATTGCTTATGGAACAGCTTTTGTTTTAATTGTTCTGGTTTTAATTATGAACCTGAGTGCGATTTTTATCAGGTATAAATTTCGTAAAAAAAAATAAATTTGAAATTTAAATATTGTTAATAGAGGTGATATCAATGGTACAGAAAAAAATAAAAATTAAAATAAAAAATTTGAACTTTTTTTATAAAAAATTTCAGGCTTTACATGATATCAGCCTGGATATACCGGCCAATAATGTAACCGCTCTCATAGGGCCTTCCGGCTGTGGTAAATCAACTTTTTTGCGGGTGTTAAATCGTATGAATGATTTAATTGAAGGTACTAAAGTTAAAGGACAGATATTGATTGATGGCAATAATATCTATGAAAAAAATATTGATATAGTTGAACTACGTAAAAAAGTAGGAATGGTTTTTCAAAAACCCAATCCTTTTCCCAAATCTATTTATAATAATGTCGCCTATGGACCAAGGGCTCATGGAATTAAGAACAGGGAAAAACTTGATCAAATAGTAGAGGTTAGCCTTAAAAGAGCAGCTCTCTGGGGTGAAGTTAAAGACAGGTTGAATCAATCAGCCATGGGAATTTCTGGAGGTCAGCAGCAGAGATTATGTATTGCCAGGGCTCTGGCAGTAAATCCTGATATATTATTAATGGATGAACCAAGTTCTGCACTTGATCCCATAGCTACGGCAAAAATTGAGGATTTAATAGAGAATTTAAAAGAAAATTATACTATTGTTATAGTAACCCACAGTATGCAACAGGCAGCAAGAGTTTCTGATTATACAGCTTTTTTCTTAATGGGAAAAATGATAGAATTTAATAATACAGATATCCTTTTTGAAACTCCAAAACATCAAAAAACAGAAGATTATATTACTGGAAGATTTGGTTAAAAAAAAAGATTAGGAGGACTTATTATGCGTAAAGGATTTCATGAAGAATTGAATGAATTGAAAAAAAGTTTGTTAAAAATGGGAAGTCTTGTTGAGGAAACCATTTATAAAAGTATTAAGGCTTTAAAAGAACAAAATATAGAGCTGGCCGATCAGGTTATAAATTCAGATGATAGAATAGATGATTTTGAATTACAATTAAAAGATAAGTGTTCGAAATTAATTGCCCTACAGCAGCCAGTAGCCCGTGATTTAAGAACAATACTTGTTATTTCAGAAATAATTACTGATTTGGAAAGGGTTGCCGATTATTCCTGTAATATTGCCTATATGGTAAAAAAAATAGGTAATGAAAAATTAATCAAACCATTAATAGATATTCCCCGTATGACAACTCTGTCAGCAGATAGATTGGGAAATAGCCTTGATGCTTTCGTTAATAATGATCTTGAACTGGCAAAAGAGGTAGCCCATTCTGATGAAAAGATAGATGAAATTGATGAACAGATATTTAGGGAAATTATAACCTATATGATAGAAGACCCAGCTTCTATAAAACAGGCTTCAGCATTAATATTTATCAGCCGTTTTCTGGAGAGAATAGGTGACCATTCTACCAATATCTGTGAAGGTGTAATTTATATGATTTCAGGTAAAAGGGAAACATATTAAATAAATGTGGGGATTTTATCATGGTAGATCCAGATATCCCTGTAGATACAGGGACATCTGGATAAATAAAAAAAATAGTGGAAATATTTAATTATTTATGATATAATTTATTTTAAGGTTTGACCACAAAAAGCCACCTAAATATTTTATAAAAAAATAAAAATTAGTTTTTTTATAATGATAAATTTATATTTACATTAAATTAATCTATATTTTACTATATTTTATTAAACACCC
>PWOK01000206.1 GCA_003557445.1 Halanaerobiaceae bacterium | reverse complement strand
TCAGTAAAACCTTTACCACAGCATTCAGGGAAACCAAGTAATTCTCCTATGATCTCGTGATTGGTATTATCTTTACTACTAGCTTCTCTAAAAGCTTTAGCATATTCCATTTTATAAGATAATACACCATATACATTAGTATTCATATCCATAGTCTTAGAAGGAAAATGTTTATGGCTAAAACCATTATAAGCTTTAGTACGTTGTATAGGTAACCATACTAATCCATCACTTTGTATACGTTCTATTTGCTTGTCATAATTTCTAGGACTTATATGCAATGTAGCACATTTACGTACTTTTTCTTTAACCATTAAATACTCTAAATCATAATGTACAGAACGCGCTTGCTTTATTTTAGTACCCCATTCATCTTCCATTCCCGGATCATTCCAAATTAATTCTGCTGTAGGATTAATATCTAAACTTTTTATTAATTCCATTATTTTGCCTCCTTTTTATGAGTTATCTGAATAATCACTATCTAGATGTCTTATATCACCGTCGACATGTTCCATGCGTTTATCTGGAATATCTTTACTATTAGTGGATGGTTTAATATTACTTTTACTTTGATCACTGTCAAGGTGTCTTACATCGCCGTCTAAATGTTCTGCGGGATTATCCCCTGTTTGATTATTATTATTAGCATTATGTTGCCTACATTGTTCTACCGCGGCTTGTATAAAACGTTTTTTACCTGTTGCACCTCTCCATATACTTCTTCGTTGTTGACTTTGTGATACATAATCAAAAGCTCTAGGTATCATACCTTTAACACCATATTCGTCACTGAATATTACTCCTTCATCAGTAGTTAATATTAAATTAGGTGCTGTTGAGCGTAACTCTTTTTCTGCATATTCTAACAAACCATAATAAGCTTCACAAAATTTAGTTCTATTACGCCAATCATTATCTATGGTATTACCTGCACAACCACCTAAACAATTTCGCCAATATTTACAGCCTTTACAACCACCATCTTTTTTCTCAACGTTAGGTAATATATCATACCTAATCTTACCGAATCGTTTATTAGGATCTTGCCAATGTTTATATTGTGTATATCTAGGATACACATGACCAGTTCTAATACCTGGCTTAAAACAGTTAGCTGTTTTACCATCACTTAATATAACGGGCTCAGTATGAGCGTGATAGAACTGACATACATCAAATATACATGTTCCTTGAGCTAATCCCAACATATTATCAAATACATCTCTAAAAGGTTTCCAGCTATGATTTGGTATATTGTTGCGTATAAATTCGGCCAAATCTAACCATGCTTCTTTTGCTTGAGTAGGAGTTAATTGATACTCTAGGGCGTAATCATATACCGACGCAGGATTTAATCTACCTCCTGTAATATCGTTATCTCTTAACCAAAGTAACCATTCTTTTAGTTTTTCTAAATTTTCGCCTAAAGCATTTTCAGTATGCAGTATACATATAATACCTACCGATATACCCATATTTTTCATTTGTAATATATTCTGCATAACTTTATTTGTTACTTCTTGGGTATCTTTACCAGGAACTTTACGTAGTTTATTTAATGGCCAAGGGCCGTCGATAGATATGCCCACATGTGTATTATATTTTTTAAACATTTCAAAATAATCTCTATCCAATAGATGGCCATAAGTCTGTATACTACTGGTATTACTACTGGATAATTCTTTAGCTCTTTTTAATATAGTTTCTACTGTCTCTTTACCAACGCTTAATGCTTCACCACCATGCAAGTACGGTGTACCACAATTACGCGTTTTCATCTCTTTCTCCATTTGCTCTAATACAGCATCTACATTTAGTGGACGGTGTGATCTACCTTTCTTTCTAATGACAGCTTCATAACAATATTCACAAGCGTTTCTACAAACCGAATTTGAAATTTTAACACTAACAGTCATTTTATTTTTAGCCTCCTTCTTATTCTTGTACTAATTGAGGATTATCCTCATGATTCGCATCCATATAATCACTATGATCACCATGGTCTAAATCAAAATATAAACTATAATCTACAGCTTTAAAATCCGTGTAATCTAAATAATTAGCAGTGTCATACCAATCTTGATGAGCTTTATCCGCATGCTGTTCATAATCGGACCAATTTAATTCATCTGTCCAATCAGCATGGGGCATATCTGTCCAATCACTATGATCACTCCACATAGTATCCGACCAATCATCGTGATCTGCGTAGTCTGTCCAATTTAACCAATCTTCCCAAGCTATAGGATCAATATCACCATAATCTAAATGCCCATCCTGAGGCAGATCTATTACTGTTGTATCACTATGGTTCATCCCATCATAATCACCGACTTGAGCATCGGCATGATAAGTAGCATCAAACCAATCTTCTTCAGTCCATCCTGTTTCATTCATATAATCATTATGATATCCAGCTTCACTAGCATCATGCCAATCATCATGATCTGAATATACAGGATCTGCACCTTCATCGTCTGTGTCTGTCCAGTCTTGATATGCTGCATCTTCCCAATCATACCAATCATTGTGATCACCATAATCAGTATCGCCCCATTCACCAATATTACCCATATCATCATTGTGATCAAAATACAAGT
>PWOK01000101.1 GCA_003557445.1 Halanaerobiaceae bacterium | reverse complement strand
TCTATTAATATTTCTGCTTTTTTAATTAATTCATCCATTTTTTATTCTCCTTATGTATGATATTCTGCATTAATCTCAATATACTCATAACTGAGATCAGAAGTCCAGAATTCAATATTTTCATTACCATTATGCAATATTATTGCTATTTCCAGATTCCTATCTTCCATTAAATTATCATGTTTTTCACCGGATAATGGTAATCCATTTTCATATAGAATATATCCATTTATTTTAACAGTTATCCTATCAGGGTCAACATCAACTCCACTGGAACCTATTGCCGCCAGAATTCTTCCCCAGTTAGGATCCTGACCAAAACAGGCAGTTTTTACCAGATTCGAATTGGCAACTTTACGGGCTATAGCTTCAGCATTTTCTTTACTCTCAGCCTCTTTCACCTTTATGGTAATAAATTTAGTTGCACCCTCACCATCTGCTATTATGGTCTTAGCTAAATAAGTGGCTATTTTTTTTAATACCTTAACAAAGGCCTGATAATCCCTGTTTTTTTCTATTATCTTTTTATTACCGGCCTGACCATTGGCCATTAAAAATACAGAATCATTAGTACTTTGATCTCCATCCACACTTATTCTGTTAAAAGAAATATTAACTGCTTCCTTTAAAGCCTGCTGGAGTAAAGCACCACTTATAGACAGATCTGTAGTAATAAAAGCAAGCATTGTAGCCATATCCGGGTGGATCATTCCTGAACCTTTAGCCATAGCTCCTACTTTTATTTTTATATCCTGCTCTGGTAAATAAAAGGCAAAGGCAATTTCCTTAGTACAGGTATCTGTGGTCAAAATGGCCTCTGCTGCTGATTTTCCATTATAATCAAGATTAGAAATTAGTTTATAGATACCTTTTTCAATTTTATCCATCTCCAATGCTTTACCAATAATACCGGTTGAAGCCACCAGTACTTCTTCGGGATCAATCATGAGTTTTTTTGCAGTCATATCACACATTTTTCGGGCATCAATTAATCCCTGTTTACCAGTACAGGCATTGGCATTACCACTATTAATAATAATTGCTTTAGCCTTCCTGTTTTTGATATTTTTTCTGGACTGAATGACCGGTGCTGCCTGAACTTTATTTTTTGTAAATACAGCAGCTGCTTCTGCTCCATTTTCACTATATATTAAAGCAATATCCTTTTTATTACTCTCTTTTATTCCACAGGCCACTCCAGCACTTTTGAAACCCTCAGGAGCAGTAATCCCTCCATCAATTTTTTTCAAATGTATCACATCCTTTTAAAAAATTTAAGGAAAAACTGCAGTTGTTTTTAATCCCATTGTTTCAGGAAAGTCAAACATAATATTCATATTCTGAACAGCCTGACCTGCAGCTCCTTTACCCAGGTTATCAATAACAGAAACAATTATAGCCCTGGATAATCGTTGATCGATATTTAGACCTATCTGGCAGTTGTTGGTTCCACTAACATTTTTAGTTTCAGGATTATTCTCTTTTAAAATCTGTACAAAAGGGCTATTACTATAAAAATTATAATATAAATCAAATAACTGACTTATATTTAGTTTATCCTTTAAATCAATATAAATTGTAGCTAATATACCCCGTTTCATTGGTATTAAATGTGGAGTAAAGGATATATTGATTTTTTCTTTACCAGTTATTTTTTCTAAATTTTCTTCAATTTCCGAAGTGTGCCGGTGAGTTGTTATACCATATGCTTTTAAATTTTCATCCACTTCACTAAAATGAGTCGTTCTGCTTAAGCTTCTGCCAGCACCACTAACCCCTGACTTAGCATCAATAATAATTGAATCAAGCTCTATCATATTTGAACTGGCAAAGGGGGCAACTCCCAGTAAAGAAGCCGTGGGATAACATCCCGGATTACCTATAAATGACGACTTTTTAATATTTTTTCTGTTTAATTCCACCAGTCCATAAACAGTTTTTTTTAACAAATCAGGCCTTTCATGTTTACAATTATACCATTTTTCATATAGTTTATTATCTTTATATCTAAAATCACCACTTAAATCAATTATTTTTATATTATTATCATAATCATATATTTGACCAACTATTTTTTGTGAAACTCCATGGGGTAAAGCTGTAAAAACAAGATCAGAATCCTTCATTTTTTCCACTTTATATTCTTCCAGAAGTTTATCTTCATCTCCAGTAAAATGGGGATAAATGTCAGAAAGATTTTTCCCGGCATTACTGTGAGAAATTACATGGTTTATTTCTACTTTGGGATGCTGTCTTAATATCCTGATCAGTTCAATACCTGTATAACCTGTAGCTCCTATAATACTAACCTTAACCATTTAAATCCCCCCTAAATTTAGCTGTACATTAAAAAAACTCTCATCTCCTTATTAATAGAGACGAGAGTTAATTTCCCGTGTTACCACTCTTTTTGATATACATATAAACAATTATGTATATCCACTCTTTCCTTTAACACCGGAATCAGTGACCTTCCCTACTAATTTCAGAAAAGCATCTCCAGGGTGCGGTTCAGGTAAACCTGTATCTCCGGCTTACACCATCCCGGATTCGCTATCTACAAAAAAACCCTACTCTCCCCTTCATTGATTTTAATTTATAAAGTTTT
>PWOK01000328.1 GCA_003557445.1 Halanaerobiaceae bacterium | reverse complement strand
TAGTATAGGAATGAAAATCTTTATCTTCCTCAAGTATATCCAGTGTTGTATCCATCATTGTGATCAGATTACGTCTTGTCCTTTCAAAAGACTTTCTAAATTCTCTATCCCAGTGGGTATTGGAAACCACTATTATTTTTTTAATTTTATCCAAAATTATTCCTCCTTTAAAACTAAATAATTATGTAAAATATTTTCGAGTATTAATTATATCATATCCTGGTGAATTATTCATTAAAAAAACAAAAAAGAAGCAGGGAGATACACCCCCTTGCTCCATATTTAATTGCAAATTTAGTTATTATCCGCCAACAGCCCTTGACCTCTGCATTTCCCTCTGGGCCATCACCAGTTCAAAATATTCCCCTTTCTTTTTCATTAATTCTTTATGAGTTCCCAGTTCCACCTTTTCTCCATGATCTAAAACCATTAATCTGGTAGCATTCTTTAATGTTCCCAGTCTATGAGCAATAGCAAATGTGGTCCTATCTTGCATAAGTCGTTCCAGTGCTTCCTGAATTTTTTCTTCTGTTTCAGTATCAACTGAAGATGTAGGTTCATCCAGGATTAATATTTTCGGATTATGCAGTAAAGCCCTGGCTATAGCTATTCTCTGTCTCTGT
The DNA here is from genome assembly GCA_003557445.1 of Halanaerobiaceae bacterium. The sequence goes on along the minus strand of PWOK01000328.1, from coordinate 1,995 downwards.
CCTCCTGATAATTTCTGTCCTTTTTCTCCCACAATACTATCATAACCATCAGTCATTTTAATAATGAAGTCATGGGCATTGGCCAGTTTGGCAGCCCTGATAATATCTTCAGGAGTAGACTCCGGCCGGGCATAGGCTATATTTGACCAGACTGTATCATTGAAAAGAAAGGTATCCTGGAGAACAACTCCTATCTGAGAACGTAAACTCTTCAAACTAATATCTTTAATATTAATACCATCAATTAAAATTTCTCCCTGATCAACATCATAAAACCTGCAGATTAAATTAATTAATGTTGATTTTCCTGCCCCAGAATGGCCCACAAGACCGATCATTTCCCCAGTTTTAACTTCCAGATTTATATTTTTAAGTACAGTTTCCTGTTTTTCATAAGAAAAACTGACATTTCTAATACTTATTTCTCCCTTTATATCATTAAGTTTAACTGCATTTTGTTTTTCCATTACTGCTGTCTCCTGGTCTATAACATTAAAAATCCTTTCTGCTGCTATCATTGCCTGATTATACCATCTGGGCATCTGACTCATATAAACCAGGGGTTGATATACCATTCTGGAATATGAGGTGAACATTATTAACTCTCCCAGTGATAATTCCATACCCAGAACCAGATTACCACCATAATAAAAGATCAAAAAATTACTGATTGTCATTAAAAACCCGAAGGTAGGGAATATAGTATTAAATGCTTTTTTATTGGTGATTGTAATATCACGTAAATTACGGCTTTTTTCCTTAAACCTACCTATTTCATGTTTTTCCTGACCAAAAGCCTTTACAACCCTGATACCATTTAATATATCCTGTAATAATGAATTAGCTTTATCCCAGGCCTTCCACTGTCTTCTATACATTTTTCTTATTTTCTTTATTAACAAACTATTAATTAAAATAACCAGAGGTGCAGGAAGTATGACCAGTAAAGTCATCCTCCAGTTTATTGTCATTAATATTATAAAAATACCAATGAACAGGATTGCTTCATTTAATAATTCACCAGCATGATACTGTAAAAACCACTGTATTCTTCCCGTATCTCCAGTAACCCTGTTCATCAATTCTCCAACTTTTCTTGCTGATAAAAACTTTAATGACAGTTCCTGCATTTTTGAATAAACCTGTTGTCTCAAATCTTTACCAAGGATCACACTTAATTTGGTCATTGTTCTTCTGCGTAAAACTGTTAACCCTGTTTCTGCTGTTTTTAAAATAATCATTCCTGCCAGAATTATTAACAGTAAATTTAAAGCACCTGTTTCTGCTTTGAGAACATCATCCACCAGTATTCTCTGTAATTGAGGTAAGGCCAGAGAACTCCCGGTTATTAACCAGAATAACCCCATAGTAATTAATAATAATTTAACATGAGGTTTTAATACCCCCCATAGGCGAAAACCAATTTGCCATTTATCCACACAGGCCGGACATACTTTTGTCTCATCTGGATAAACCCGGCCACAATCAGGGCATTTTTGCTTTTCTATTTCTGGTAAAGACCCTAATTTATTATCTTTAATATATTGATTGAGATATTTCACTGCACTGATATAACTGGTCTTAAGGCTATCAGTAAATCTGGCAAGAATAATTATTTGATCATTCACTTCTACTTCAAGGTGATTATTCCCTATATTTTTCTTGACTTTAAATTTATTTATCTCATTCAGATTATATTTTTGATCAATTTTTATTTCTTCTTCTTTAACATAAACAATCAGAAGTTTTTCTTCGGTAATCACAGTATATCCTTCAGCAAATTTACCTTCTTTATTTAAATCCAGTTCAATGCTTATCAGCAATTTACTATTTTGAAAATATTCTTTTATATCTTTTTTTATTTTTTCAGGAAGTTCAACTTTTAAATTCAATATAATCACCTGCTTTTAATAATTTATATTAAAGCACCAATCATCTTAAAGCTTTTTCTGTCAAGTTCCCTTATATCTGATATTTGAAACCTATTTCCATCTA
>PWOK01000175.1 GCA_003557445.1 Halanaerobiaceae bacterium | reverse complement strand
TCCAGATATAATATATCTTCCATTCTCTGTTTGAATACATCTTCACCCTCATGTTCTTTTTTAATATAAAATTCATAATTATATCTATATATATGTTCATCTTCTGATTCTACAAATCTTTCCCTATTTCTGATCCCCATTAACTGTATTTCATCATCCATATCTTCTGGAGTTAGAAATTCTGGCTGTTCCTCTTCGTTTTGCTTCCTGATTAATAATCTCTCCTGTTCAATTTCCAATGTCCTGATTGTAGCAATTAATTGTTCCAGATTTTGCAGATCAATATCAGTGGTTGCTTCAATTTTATTTATATCTCTATCAGAAATTCCTCTATAAAACATATTGGCAACCATGTCAGGTGTTGTTTCCTCTGTTATTAGTACTTCAGGGGATATAATAAACACACCAATAATTATTGCAAAAATTATTACACCAAAAACAGATAAAACCTGCCACTGACTTTTACAGCCATAGATTATAAAATCTTTTGTTTTGACATATAAGGACACCCTTTTGCTACTTGAAATAGCTTTCTTCTGTTCTTTTTTATCTGCTATAATTTGATTTTTTTCTATCAAAGATTTTAATTTTTTTATTACTTTATTCCATTGATCATATTGGTTCTCTTTATTATATGAGAGCAGATCAACTATAAGATCATTTAATGCAGGAGAAATTTGGTGATTATGATACCTGGGTTTTATAAAGGAAACCCTTTTTATCTTATCAAATATTTTACTCTTTTTATCTCCCGGAAAGGGTGTTTGCCCGGTAAATAAATAATAAAGGATAACCCCAAAAGAATATAACATCCTGTCATGATTTGAAGATGTAATATCCTTCACCACCCAGGGATTATAAACATCTAAAGGTATTAGGTTCTTTAAATCAGAACGATACTGTTTTATATTTTCTATTATTTCAGGATTAAACACTTTTATATTATCTTTACTGTTCAGCCGCAGACAGTTTAAATAAATACCGGGCCAGTCTAATTCTCTTTTTTCTGCCAGTTCAATTATTTCTGCTATATCCAGAGCCCAGTTTACTTTTTGTTCAGGTGTATATTCTTTTTCCTGTAGGGCAGAGGATAAAGAATGCAGTTTTTCTTTTGAATCAGTTAACAAATAATATTCATCATTAATTACTTCAACTTTAATATAATTTACAAAAGCATTATGTTTGATATCAGGTGTGTTTTTTATTATATCTTTTAATTTACCAACGATTTTAACCCTGTAATGAGATTTTTTCTCCGGAAAAATTTTTTCAGCTAAATTATTTTCCTTTAAGTAAAAATTTTTATTTTTCATTTTTTAATCTCCTTTTCTTAGTTATTCTCTCTTAAAGCCTCAACTGAATCCTACCTGAGATACTCCTTTTATTCCGTCCTTAAAGCATCCACTGGATCAGTCTCTGCAGCCTGAAGGGCTGGATAGACACCAAATACTAAACTAATACATCCTGCAATTCCTATGGCAAAAATTAATATCCTGTAATCAACAACAGGTTGTGATCTAAACTTATCAAAATTAATCAATAATTCTCCTCCATAAGTTAAAACTATTCCCATTAAAGCACCAAAAAAACCTAAAAGTAAGGCTTCTGTTAAAAACAAATTTCTGATATTTTGTTTAGAAGAACCAAGGGCTTTAAATATTCCCAGAGCTTTGGTTCTCTTTAATACCCTGGCCATCATTAAATTCAAAATATTAACTGCAGCCAGTAACAGACCTAAAGAAAAAACAAAACCCAGTATAAATCTGTTTTCCAGATCAGTTTCATGGGCCCAGGTAGAATAATTTAAAGTAAAACCATCTCCAAATTCATTTCTCATATAACTCTCTACCTGATCAACAGCCTTAAGAAAGTTATCACCATCTTCCACTGCTGCATAAAATGAGAATAATTTAGTCTCCAGTCCTTCTCCAGCTCTACTGGCAAGAAGTTGAGTTCTGGGAACAAAAGCTTTCTTATTATAATCAATTCTGTTATCAATTTCTACCTCTTCAAGAACTCCAATAACAGTAAAGGTTGTTACCTCATTAAAAGTAAAAACATGTATCTCCTGATTCAAAGGATCATTAAATGGAAACAATTCTTCTGCAAGTGAAGCTCCCAGTACCATTACCCTGTTTGCTTCCTTTACATCTCTGTCAGTAAACAAATTACCTTTTTTTATAACAAGTTTTCTAAATTTCAATTTATCAGGAGTGGTTTGTCTTATATTTATTTCTTTATCCTTTAAACTTTCCTGCCATTCCTCGATCACTGCTGGGTCTTCATATACTTCAGGTTGATCTATATTATCTCCTAATCCTGTTAATCTAATTGGATAATCTCCACTCCATTCAGTATAAAAATAATCCACTGCCGGACAGTATTCTTTTGCTTTATACATATGCTTTAATTTAAAATCAGCAGGTTCAGGTATATCTTCTCCAAATATAACCATCTCCTGACCTTCAAAATAATCGACACTTGATCTTACTAACATCCTTCTGTTTCTGCTTTCATTTCTTCTTTCTTCCATTTGATCCAGATGACCAATTCTCAAGGCCAGTGCTATAGATATAACTGCTGTACCCAGTGCTATAGCAGTTATTATGACCACTGTT
>PWOK01000067.1 GCA_003557445.1 Halanaerobiaceae bacterium | reverse complement strand
TCTGAAAAATTAAAAAATGTTAATAAGCTATATTATTGTACAGCACTTATCTGGTTGATAAAAACAAAATATGAATTAAGGGAAGAGAATCTAAAAGAACCCCTTGATACCTTACTTAAATTATCCCAAAAAAATAATTATGATTTTCTTTTTACAAAAAAGACTTTTTTTGGACAGAGGGATACTGCCACTTTTGTACCTGTATTACTGGAAGCAAGAGAACAGGGATGGCATAAAAAATATATAAATAAAGTACTAAAAAAAAGAAAAAGTAAAATAAAAAATAACAATCATCCAGGTTATTCTTTGAAAATTACAACTCTGGGGGAATTTATAATTTACAGGGGCCAGGATATAATTGAAGAAAAAGACTGGAAAAGAAATAATTCTTTATATCTATTCAAGATATTTCTGGCCAATTATGGACAGTTAATGTCAAGGAGCAAAATATGTTCTTTATTATGGCCTGATAAAGAAATTTCTTCAGCAATTAAAAGTTTTAATGTTTGTCTTAGTTATTTAAAAAACATGCTTGAACCGGGAAGAAAACCAAGACAGCCGGCATTCTTCATAACAACCAAGAAGGGATTATATGGTATCCAGGAAAAACAGGAGATTATCTATGATGCGGGGATGTTTGGTGATTTAATAAAAAAAGGGGAAAATAAAGAAAAATTCAAATTCAATTATTATCAAATGGCAATTGACCTTTACCAGGATGATTTTATGATTGGTACAAAAGATGATTTAATAGATAGAAAAAGAAAATATTTCAGAGACATATATCTTGAAATTTTAGAAAAACTGGCAGTAAATCATTACAAAAACAGGAGATTTAATGAATGTCTTTTTTTTACTGATAAAATTCTTGATAAGGATAGTTATAATGAAAATGCCTATTTATATAAAATAAAAAGTTATAATGCACTTAATAATTGTCCCCGGGCAATAATTACATATAAAAAGTGTAAAAATATTTTAAATGAAGAACTTGAGATTAACCCAAATCCAGAAATTCAGGAATATTATAAAAAAATAACCAATAAATAAAAGGGAGAACCAGGTAAGTCAAAAATAACATTAACTAGAAGAGTTATCAAGCGAGAAAATTGTCGAAAACTATCAAAATATGTGATTAAATTAGGACTTTATGCCTAATACAATTACATATTTTTTTTGTAAGTTATCTGTAAAAAAACTGAAAGAAAAATGAAAGTAAATTATGTTAACATAAAAACAGATTAAATCTAAATAAATAACAAATATAGACAAAAAATATCCTGGGGGGATTTGAAATGAAGTAATGTAAAAACAAATCAGAAGTAAAATCCTATTAATTATTTTTGAACAGGGGGTGGCAATTATAAAAAGGCCAGAACAAAGAAAGGATAAAACAAAACTAAATATAAAGAAAATAGAAAAACTTGTATTACAGATATCAGAATATGTAATGGAACAAAAATATCCGGATATAAATAAAACTTTAGAATTTCTGGGTAAGGCATTGGAGGCAGACAGAATAGCAATATATGATTTTCATGAAAACGGGAAAATTATTTCCAATACATATGAATGGACTTCAATAAAAATCAAACCACAAAAAAACACGTTACAAAATATTAAGGCTGAAAACATACCCTGTTTGATGGAGAAATTGAAAAAAGATAAAATATTTAAAAGTTTTAATCTTACAAAGCTATCTATATCAGAGGAAAAAGAGCTAAAAATATTAAGTAAACAGGAATTTAGGGGAGGATTATTTTACCCTGTTAAAACAAAAGATAAATTGACAGGCTTTATTTGTTTTCAAAAGCAAGAAGATATAAAAGACTGGAATGACAGGGATATTCATTTTCTAAATATTATTGTCAAATTAATAACAATTACCAGAGAGGGTATAACCAAAAACAGGCTTACAGATAAGTTTATCAATACAACTGTAAAAGGATTAACTGCAGTTATGAATATGATAGATTTATATACTGCGACCCACCAAAAAAAAGTGGCCAAACTGTCAGAACTTATAGGTGCAAAAATGGGATATGGAGAAGAAGATTTGAAAAAATTAAAGATTTCAGGAATGCTGCATGATATAGGTAAAATTAATGTTCCCACTGAACTATTAATCAAACCAGCAAAACTAAATAATTCAGAATTTGAATTAATAAAAAAACACCCGGTAAAAAGCTTTGAAATAGTTAAAAAACTAAATTACAGTAATAGAATAGCCCAAATTATTTTGCAACATCATGAACGAAATGATGGTTCTGGTTATCCCTACGGACTTGTTAAGAAAGAAATTTTACCAGAAGCACAGATTCTAATAATTGCTGATGTGGTGGAGGCTATGGCTTCACATCGTCCATACCGTCCGGCACTTGGACTGGAAACAGCCATCAGGGAGATTAAAAAGAATAGTGGCCTAAAATATGACTCAGATATTGTAAAGGCCTGTATAAATTTATTCAGACAGAAAGAATTAAATTTTCTAATAAAGGAGATATAATTTTCAAAAATAAAAGGAGGTAGTTTAATGTCTTTTTTTAATAATTTCAAAACAAAAATGATAATTATTATAGTTCTGGTAATGATTATTCCTTTAACGATATATGTTTATACTACTCT
>PWOK01000242.1 GCA_003557445.1 Halanaerobiaceae bacterium | reverse complement strand
TGTGCCACACCATATTAGCTAAAATAATGGTTAAATCGCTTTGCATCACCTCCGGTAATTCAACTTTATCCAGGGGTTTGGGCTTGTTTAGCGAATCAATTTCTATAGCTTTTATTTGTTCCCAGGCCTTAATCCAGCCAACCATTCCTTTAGATAAAAATATAGTTAAACCTACGGGTGTGTTTAAAAGTTTTCCTTTCCCTAAAACCGCACTTCTTAAATCTTCATAATGCTTAAGCAAATAATTATTTTTTTCCGGGTTTGGAAGGGTTTTTTTTTAGTTGGTTTAAGGCTCTCCTTATACTACGGGGATGCACTGAAAGCGAAAATTTATTTTCTACTTTTTGAGCTAATTTTTCATAATTTATTTTCTTGTTTTTAGGAATAATCCTTTTTATATATGTCATTACCTCCGGAGTTAATTTATGACCTTTTTGCGGCCCCCGTTTTTTAGGTAACAGGCCTGGTAAACCTTCTTTTTTAAAATTTTCTTTTATCTGGTAGAAAGCAGGGCGGGAAAAACCAAATTTTTTTACCACCCCACTCACTGTTTTCCCTTCTTTTTTTACCTTTCTTAACATTTCATATTTTACTTGAACTAAATCTCTGGGATCAAAAAAGTCTTTTTCAATAAAAAGTTCATCTTTAACTTCTTCGTGTTTTGAATTCAAAGCTCCCTGTTCTTTTAAATTTTCTTTTTTTCGATTCATTATCTAATCACCCATTCTTAAATTGATAAGATAATTATGTCATAGTTTTTTCTTTTTGTCAAGATATTTTTTAAAATATTTGTTATGAAAACTTTAATGATAAACTTTAAAGAGCTTGCTATTTTGTAGTGACATATTTTAATTTACATTTTGACATAATTTGCTTTACACTATTATTTATTATTTAGCAAAGATTTTTTTAAATCTTTTAACATATGTGAAAGCTCTTTCATGTTTTCAAAGTCTAAAATTGCTCTTCCCTGAGCTTGTTTTACAAAAGGACTTTCCTCATAATAATCGGTCCATGTTGTTGATGTGGAAACAATCTTGCCTTCACTGTCTCTGAAAAAAATTCTATCCTGACCCCAGGTTTGTTTAATATTAATAAATTCAAATTCCTGATTTTTTAAAGGATGAAAGGGATGAGTTATTTTCACTTTCTTTATTATATCGTTCTTTAAGGGTGTAGTTGACGGTCTAATCCAAAGCTATGAGCTACAAATACCTTTGTAAAAAACTTGAAAACTCTGAGACAGAGATTAATAATTTAATTGAAAAAGTAGTTAGTTATTTTGATGAATATAAGGACTACAACAATGATGAACTTGAAAAAATAATAAAGACAGCAGTAAAGAGTATTTATCAAAAAGCCAGATCTTTACATCAAAAACAGCTAAAAGCTCAACAAGAAGCTATCTTCAGTGGTCAACAACACTTACTTGTAGAACAAAATTGTAACAAAAAAGAAATTGAAGTTAATCCAGATCAACTCAAACTTTTAGAACTAATCGATGACAAAAAAATTGATGAAGCACAGGAAACTATAGAAGATATGGGTCATAAATTGTCCCGCCAGGAAACTATGAGTAATGCTAAAGATGAGTTAGAAACTGCCTGGCAAAAAGAACATGGCGATAAGCCCATTCCAGATAAACAACAGATTAACTTTACTGATCCTGAATCTCAAATTATGGTTACCAAACATAATGGAGTTCAACAGTGTTATAATAATTTTGCTATTGTAGATCAGAAAGCATATGTTATTGTTGGAACCTATACAAATAATTGTCCCAATGATAAACAGGCTCTGATTCCTACAATAGAAAACGCCAGAAAATATATTAATTTAGAAGGAATTGAACTTGGTGCTGATGCAGGTTTTTATTCAGCTAATAATATAAAACTATGCAGATAATAATAATATAGAATATCTTTGTTTTTATTATTTTTTTTAATACTTTAAAAAATATTTTTGTCCAAAGTTCCTAGTTATATGTGGCTATTTGCCTATTTCGGAGTCTTTTCTTCCTTATGGTAGATTGGTACACTTATAGATGCCAGGCCTTTATTTCACCAATCTAACAGCAATTTAAGGAGATATGAGGGCATGGCTCCCTGTATTAAAAGGATGCAAATAGATAACTCGCCAGATACAATATCAAATACTTCCATATCCGTATTAGTTAACTGTATTGTAGAAATCATTACTTTTATATTTCCTCATTTATCATTAATATCCTGCAAAAATAGATGTTTTTATAATAATTTTACAAATAGTATTAATGTACTAATCTACTGCTGATGTTGGTAGCATACTTGAATAAAAATCTAATATGAAACTTCATCTCAAATAAAAAAGAAAAAACCAGCCAGGAAATTTATTACCAGCAGGCATTCTCTTTATCAATTATATAATCATTTAACTTTATGACTCATATAAGATAACCAGTGCCTCCTTTTAGACAAATTCCGACATAATTCGGGAGGTACCAGGTACCGTAGTGAGCGAAGCGAACTTGTTAGCCGGGGAAAAGCCACAATGACTGGTAAGTTCATTAATAAATTTTTCTCTGGTGCTAACATCACCAGGACAATCAATTTTCAAAGAACTTGTTTGATATTGTTTATAGATATAATTATCA
>PWOK01000108.1 GCA_003557445.1 Halanaerobiaceae bacterium | reverse complement strand
TCTTTAATTCCCAGTTTTATATTAACCATACCCCAGGGGGTTTCAACTTCTTTTATCTGTCTTTCCAGGCATTCCCGTTCTATATTATCATAAATTCTAACACCCAGACTGGTTGTTTCTGTCAGTATAATATCTATAATTTGGTCCTTATTAACCATTTCTGTTAAAACACTTAATTTAACAGCAGGCCTGCTTTTTTTCATATGGATGGGGGTGTAAAACACATCCAGGGCCCCTGCTTTAAATAATTTTTCCATTATATACTCATAAAATTCCGGATTCATGTCATCTATATTGGTTTCGATTAATTTAATTTTTTTTTTATGATTGTTTTTTATATTTTTCTGAAACAGGTTTACCCTTAAAACATTGGGTATTTCCAGGTCATACCACCCTGCTCCATATCCTGTTTTAGCAATCTTCATTTCCTCCCTGGGACCAAAGCTTTCAGCCACTGTAGAGATAATAGCTGATCCTGTAGGAGTAACCAGTTCTTTATTTATACCTGTAGAATATAGAGGTATGTTTTTAAGTAATTCCAGTGTTGCCGGTGCTGGAACTGGCATCATTCCATGATCACATTTAACAAAACCTGTTCCTGTATTAATCCTTGAAGCATAGACCTTTTCAATTCCCAGAAGTTCAAGACAGATTACACTTCCAACAATATCTACAATTGCATCTACTGCTCCCACTTCATGAAAATGTATTTCATCAATATCCTTCCCATGTATTTTAGCCTCGGCCTGAGCAAGATTAAAAAATATTTCTTTACTTCTTTTTTTAACCCTCTCTGATAATGAACTTTGCTCTATAATTTTATTTATTTTTGAAAGTGAACGTCCATGATGATGGTGTTCATGTTTATGGTGTTTATCTTTAATCAATTCAACCTCTAAATAGGTTGCTTGAATTCCTTTTTTGTTTACTTTTTTTATCTTTATATTATATTCATCTCTTAAATCCAATTTCCCCAATTCTGCCTTCAATTTTTCAAAATCCACACCAAGGTCAATTAAAGCTCCAAGAATCATATTACCACTAATTCCTGAAAATATATCAAAATATATATTCATGTATTTATCATCCTCACTTTTTACTTATTCTCCTATTTTATTTATTGAATTTGCCAGATAGGCAGCACCAAAACCATTATCTATGTTCACCACTCCAATACCTGCTGCACAGCTATTTAACATGGTTAAAAGTGGTGCCAGTCCTCCAAAACTTGCTCCATAACCAACACTGGTGGGAACTGCAATTACAGGTTTATTTACAAGTCCTCCCACAACACTGGGTAAAGCCCCATCCATTCCCGCCACTACAATTATTACCTTTGCTTTATTCAGATAAGATACATTATTTAATAATCTATGAACTCCAGCCACTCCAGCATCTGTAAGTTTTTCTACTTTATTACCCATTATTTTTGCGGTTTCCACTGTTTCTTCAACTACCGGTAAATCAGCCGTACCTGCACTTACAACCAGTATTGATCCCTTTCTTTCCAGGGGTTTTCTTTCAACAGTAATTGTTCTACCAGACCTATTATATCTGGCTTCAGATATCTTTTCCTTTACTGCCTCAAAGACTTCCGGTACAGCCCTTGTTGCCAGAACATTGTCATAAAGATCAGTTAATTTAACCATGATTTGAACAACCTGATCTTTTGTTTTTCCCTCACAGAGTACAACTTCAGGAAATCCCCTTCTGCTGCTTCTATTATGATCTATCTTGGCAAAACCTAAGTCCTGGTAACCGGGATCAGTTAGTTTCTCTACTGCCCTATCAATATTCAGTTTACCTTTTTTTATCTGTTTAAGTATTTTTTTTAATTCGTCAGTGTTTTTTATCATTTTATACATCCCTCTTTACTTTAATATTCACTTAAAAAAATTTTATAATTGCTTGATATTAAAAGTATTTAAATAAGTATATCATGGTTAAATTTATTATTCAAAGTGAAAAATTTCTTACACTTTATACCTTTTATGTAATATTAATTTGCTTAACTACACAGTAATTAATCACGTGAATAATATACCAAAGGCCTTATTTTCACTCACTCAGATTGCGAACAATACCATATTTTCTGAGTACAATTAAATCAGCCTGATATTTTTTTTCCCCATATTCAACATCAATTATTTCTATAAATTCTGCTGTATATTCCTTCAAAACCCCTTTATATTTAACCCATTCATTGCCCTTTTTTAATTCAAGAATAACTCTATGTCCGATATATTCTTCAAGCAGTGGTTCATATGATGTTTCAATAACCCCATATACTTCATTTTTCATTCTTGTAATATGATTTTCCTGTTTTCCCATAGTCATACCCACAGGAGTAGTTTTAGAAAGATGATTTGTTAATAAATTTAAAATTTCAATAATAGAATCTTTAATAATTTTAAGAAAATTAATGATAGTTCTTAAAACTCTTCTCCAGCGGGAAGGATTAAATGTTTTTTTGAAATCTTTTTCTCTTTCCTTTTTCGCATTTTCTCTTAAATCTTTATAATACCTAACAATTGCAAGAATATCAGGATATTCACTTTTATATAAAAGATAGCTTAGAAATGTCAATCCACTTTGATCACTTATTTTTTTAGAATAATCAATTTTAATCCCGGAACTTTTGACCTTTAATTCTCCTTTGGCTGTCTGACCATTAATCAGTTCCAGAGTTACTATATTATCTCTAAAACTTTTTAAACATTTATCCTTTTTGGTTTTTCTAACAATAACTGCCACCAGTGCTGAAAGAATAATAAAAATAATTGTTATTGAAATTGCATCTAACACCATTAGTTCCCCCTCATATATTTATTAGCAAATCTCTCTAAAACGAGGTTTGATATGCTTGATTTATTTTTTTAAACGATTTCTCCAATATATCCAGAATCTGGCATTATAAACAGAGGAATTGCTGCTATCATATCAACAAAAAAATGGATAACAAACCAGGTTTTAAGAGCATCTGGAACTATAAAATTTCCTTCTGATTCTAACTCTTTTTGCATGCAATTCACCTCTTTTTAATTTTTATTTAATAAATATTATATAATGTTAATGGCTTATAATCAATAAAACCTGTAAACAAAAGATTTTTTATTTTTATTATCTTTTTCCATTATATTTCACAAATAGTTTTTTATTACATAGTATATTATATGTTATTTTTTTATTCTTATGGCAACTCTAATATATTGTTTTAACGGGTTTCCAATCAGAATATAACCTCAAAAATATAATGGAGGTGTTTTATATGGGTGATTATGACAGGCGTAGAAGAAGACGCAGGCCCCGCAGAAGACGTAGACCTCCCAGAAGGCGTAGGCGTAGACGTAGGAGACGAAGACCTCCCAGGAGGCGCAGACGTAGACGTAGAAGGCGCCACCCTATATGGTAATATCTAATAGGATTTAGGGTTTCACCTATTACCCTTATCACGCTTTTAACTTTAAATGAGTTTTGTTTTAACTTCCTTCTGTAACAGGAAGGAAGTACATAAAAAAGTCTCCAATCTAAATTCTATCAATACCATATAAATCAAAATAAACATTTCGTACTTTAAACGGAGAAGGATTAATATATTGCAACTTTACCTTTTCAAAATCAGTTAATCTTTTTGAATGAAAATAGGGTTTTTCAAACCTTAACCTTTCATCCCTTAACCAGGTAGGTACCTCTATCTCATATAATTGTAAATAATAATCTATTAAGGCTGAAATTTTAATTAAATACTTTAATTCTTTATCATTACAGTTATCGATATCTATTGGTTCATATAAACTATTTATAAATTTCATATCCTTAGATTTTAATAATTCCAGTAATTGATTTATAGTCGTATCTTCATCTGGGTACTCAAATAAAGCTTTTAAATATTTATTTCCAATCATAACCTAACTCCTCCCCTAAATACTTAATAAAACTTATTTGCCTTTCTCCTAAAAGTGTTAGAGAAATATAATCTGAAACTATATCTAAAAGCTCTGCTTTAGTGGTAATCTTCAAATCTTTACACAATATATAAGCATCTACAAAATCTTTAGCTGGCTCGGGTCTGGCCGCCAGTACCTTCATAGCAAGTAATTGTTCAGCTTTTGGTTTTAATATTTTTAAATTAGAATATACTTTATAGGTTTCTATATCCTCTTTTAAGAGGGCTTTTAATGGTTCTTTGATTTCTTCATTTATCCAATTATCTGAAAGATTATATGTAAACTTAATAAGTTTTAGAATGTTATCCAATATCTTTAAGTTAGTTTCGCTAAACACACAATCTATATCTTTTGTAGCAGGTCTATTATCATAAACCATAGTCATAATAGAACCACCATATATTGTTATTTCAAGTTGTAATTGATTTTCTTTTAGCCGTTCGTTGAGATAACTGAAAATCTCCAAGAGACTATCTTTATCCATTAAACCTATATCATTAGATTTAGACATGTTAGCCCTCCTGGTTATAAAATTTTTTCCGTACAATTTTATTATATCATACTTGCATAAAAATAAAATACCTGCCATCAGAATATTTTAGCTGCCCACAGCCTACTACCTCTAAAACCTTATTCTTATGCACTACTTATGATAGGGTTCACCATTCATTATCTTGAAAGCCCTATAAATTTGTTCCAGTAAAATTAAACGAATCATCTGATGGGTAAAAGTCATATGGGATAAGGATAAAATATAATCTGCTTTTTTTTCTATTTTATCACTCAAACCAAGTGACCCTCCGATTATAAAGGTGATCTTTTGATGTCCCTGAAGCTGAAGATTTTTAAGAGATTTAGCCAGCCCCTCTGAAGTCATGGGTTTACCCTGTACAGATAAAGCAATAATATAATTATCCTCAGGTATTCTTTCTAATATACGTTCACCCTCTTTTTCCTTAATTTTTTCTATCTGACCTCCTGTAGCTTTTTTTGTTACTTTTCGAGGATTAACTTCATGTATTTCGATTTCACATAATCTCTGTAATCTGTTAATATAATTATCTATTCCTGACTGAATATAATTTTCTTTAATTTTACCAACAGCAATTATATTTATTTCCATTTGTTTTTCAAATCACTCCTTTAAAAACTATACCTGATACACTTTTGTTGGTTTCTCTCGATAGGTAAAACCAAGCTCAAGGTCCTGACCAATTTTAATTTGATTTTTCTCCAGACTATTCTTAATAGTTATATAAGCCAGATCTGGAATATTATTATCCTTACTCAAATGAGCCAGTAATATACAGGGATTATTGCTATTTATAATTTTAGGTAATAAATCTGCAGTATCATCATTGGACAAATGGCCTCTTTTACCTCTTATTCTTTTTTTCAATGAAGGAGGGTATGAACCTCTCATTAACAATTCCAGATCATGATTTGCTTCAATTATTAAAAAATCCATTCCTTTCAGCTGTTCTCTTATTTCCGGAGTTATATACCCCATATCAGTGGCAATTGCTATTTTTTTATCTGCACACTGTAATATATACCCCACCGGATCACTGGCATCATGAGAAATTGAAAACGGCTTTATTCCTATATCCCCAATCATAAACTCATCTTTTATAATATGCTGATTCTTTTCTTTTACTTTCCCCAGTTTATTACAGGCTGCTTCCCAGGTCTTTTCATTGGCATATAAAGGTAAATTGCATTTACGGGAAAGAATACCTGCACCTTTAATATGATCTTGATGTTCATGTGTCAGTAAAATTGCTTCTAATGTATCAATTTCAAGACCACATTTTTTTAACCGATCACATGTTTTTTTTCCACTCAAGCCGGCATCAATAAGGATACCTTTACCACAGTAATCAATATATATTGAATTACCTGAACTACCACTCCCCAGTACAGAAATATTAATTTTCATCAAATCACCTCAAATAATTTGCAGGATTTTATCCAATAAACAAGAATAGTTAACTATATACTTTAATATTAAAACTTACTATTATATTAACAAAAGTAATGGAGGATTACAATGATAAAAGTCTTAGTTGTAGATGATTCTGCTTTTATGAGACAAATTTTTAAAAAAACAATAAATAATGACCCTGAATTAAATGTAATAGCAACAGCCAGAAACGGCAAAAAAGCCCTGGAATTAATTGAACAAAAAAAACCTGATATAGTAACCCTGGATATAGAAATGCCAGTTTTAAATGGAATCGATACTTTAAAAATAATTCGTAAAAAACACCCTGAAATATCAGTGATAATGCTCAGTGCCATGGACAATAAAGAAACAGTACTACAGGCCCTGGAAATTGGGGCCTTTGACTTTATTCCCAAACCCTCGGGGGAAATCTCTTTAAACATTGATGATATAAAAAAACAAATGATTACAAAAATCAAAGCAGCCAGTAAAAGTAAAATTTTTAAAGAAGATTATAAAACACCTTCTAAAAATTATACCGGTATTAAAGGAACTAAATACAATTATCCTGTCATTGCTATTGGAACTTCTTCAGGTGGGCCTAAGGCCTTAAAATCCCTTCTAAAACCTTTACCTGCTGATTTACCTGCTGCCATTGTTATAGTACAACATATGCCTGAGGGTTTTACCACTTCTCTGGCCAACCATTTAAATGAGCTTGCTAATTTAAATGTTAAAGAAGCCTCCAGTAATGATCTTATAAAGCCAGGAACTGTATTACTGGCTCCAGGTAATTATCATTTACTTATTACCGAAAAGGGAAGAATAAGACTAAATCAAAAACCTAAAAAATGGGGTGTTAGACCCTGTATAGATTATATGATGATCTCTTCTGCCCAAATATATAAAGAACGTGTAATAGGTGTAATTTTAACCGGAATGGGCCATGATGGTGCACTTGGGATGAAAGAGATAAAAAAATATAATGGTTATGGTATTGTTGAAGCCAGAGATACAGCTCTTGTTTACGGTATGCCTGGCAGTACTATAAAAGAAAAAGCCTATGATGAAATAACACCTTTATATGATATTCCAGGAAATATTATCAAACAAATCGAGAGGAGCAACTATTAAAATGGACTTTGATGATTTTAAAAATAAAGCAATAAATATATTAAATTTAAATCTTGATGGTTATAAAATAAAAAGAGTAAAAAGGCGTACAGACAGTTTAATGAAACGCTATAATATTAATGAATATAGCACCTGCCTGGAAAAAATTAATAATGAACCGGATTTCAGGGTAGCCTATCTAAACCATCTTACCATTAATACCTCTGAATTTTTCAGGAATCCGGAATCCTTTTATTATCTAAAGGACAATATTTTCCCTGAGTTACTTAAACACAAAAACAAAATCAATATATGGAGTGCCCCCTGTTCTAATGGTTCAGAACCCTATACCCTTGCAATCCTTTTACAGGAAGCAGGTATTTCTACCAGAAAATTTAATATACTGGCCAGTGACATAGATTCCAGCATTCTGGAAGAAGCCAGAAAAGGAATTTATAAAAAAAAATCACTAAAAAACATCCCTGTAAACCTTATAGAAAAATATTTTAATTCAGTTGATGAAAATAACAACTTATATCAAATAGAACCAAAGATTAAAAAACTGATATCCTTTGAGCAAAAAGATCTGATCAAAGGTAATTTTAAAAATAACTGGGATTTAATTCTCTGTAGAAATTTCTTTATTTATCTCACTAAAGAAATTAAAAAAGATTTAACTAACAAATTTGCCAGAGCATTAAATAAAGATGGATATCTGTTTTTGGGAAATACAGAATTCATATTTAATGCAGTTGACTATAATTTAAAAAAAGAAAAACTATCTTTTTATAAAAAAAATTAATTATTATTTTTTTCCTCCTGCCAGCTTAAATGATAAATCAAACTTACAATACCTACTGCCATATCTTCGTTTCTTACAGTGATATCTTCTGGTACATATAATCGTGTAGGTGCAAAGTTCCAGATACCTTTTATCCCGGCACTGACCAGCTGATCTACAACTTTTTGTGCTGATTCAGAAGGAACTGTTATTATACCTACTTTTATGTTGTTTGTTTTTACTATTTCCTCCAGTTTGTTTATACTCTGGACTTCAACATCCCCGACTTTATGCCCTATTTTATTTAAATCTTCATCTAAAACATAGTTTATTTCCAGACCCATTTTTTTGAAACCCCTATAATTTACCAGAGCTCGCCCCAGATTTCCGGCTCCAATCATCACAGCTTCCCAGTTTTTATCCACACCAAGTATTTTTCCAATAGTTTTTTTTAATTCATCCACATCATAACCTACACCTCTTCGCCCAAATTCTCCATAATAAGATAAATCTTTTCTGACCTGAGTTGAAGCTATCCCCAGTTTTCCCCCCAGTTCTTTTGAAGAAACAACATCAACTTCTTCAAACTTATTTAATTTATCCAGTACTCGGTAATATAAGGGCAGCCTTTCTATTGTAGCCTCAGGTATGGAATCTCTACTTTTCATTAATTTTACCTCCTTTATATATTAATGTATTTCTACCGGATTACTGATGATTTATATGGTTTTATTCCCTGTTTTTTTATTTCAATTCATGATTTTGAAAAACATTTTTTCAGGTTATTTTACTTTACTACCTTCCACTATATCTTTATCAACTGTGGCAAGGGACAGATCACCCTGGTCACTGGAAGCTGCAAGTAACATACCTTCAGATTTAACACCAAATATCTCAGCAGGTTCAAGATTGGTAACCATTAATATTTTTTTGCCCGGTAATTCTTCGGGTTTATAATCTTCAGCTATCCCGGCAACAAGCTGTCTTTTTTCTGAACCAAGATCAACTTTTAATTTTAAAAGTTTATTACTTCCCTCAATTTTTTCTGCAGTAAGAATTTTGGCTGTTTTAAGATCAATTTTTTTAAAGTCATCAAAACTTATTATATTTGTTTTTTTCTTTTTATCCTTCTGTTCTTTTTCCTTTTCTGCAAAATATTCTTCCATATCAATTCTGGGATATATTGGCTCACCTTTGTTTACTTTTATACCTGTTTTTAAACCACCCCATTTTTCTATATCATTCCATTTTAACTCTTTGATTTCTCCATTCAGTCCCAGCTGCTGGAAAATGTGTTCCGGGGTTTCTATCATAAATGGTTTAAGCATACCGGCAATAATTCTTAAGGCTTCTAATAAATTATATAATACTGTTCCCAATCTTTCTTTTTTTGTCTGATCTTTACCAAGTATCCAGGGTTGGGTCTGATCAATATATTTATTACTTCTACGAACAAAATTCCATATTTCTTCTAAAGCTGTAGTAAATTTTAATTGATCAATACTCTTATTAGCATTCTCAACAGTTTCTGCTGCAAGGTTAATTAAATCCTGGTCAACTTCTTCTTTTTGGGCAGGTTCAGGTATTATCCCCTCAAAGTACTGTTCTACCATACTTACTGTTCTGTTTAATAAATTTCCCAGATCATTTGCCAGATCAGAATTTATTCTCTGAATTAAAGCCTCTGTAGAATAGGTACCATCAGTACCAAAAGGAACCTCCCTTAAAAGATAATATCTAATAGGATCAACTCCAAAATCTTCAATTAATTCTACCGGATCCACTACATTCCCTTTAGATTTGGACATTTTACCGGTTTTAGTAAGTAACCAACCATGTCCAAATACCTGTTCAGGTAAAGGTAAATCAAGAGCCATCAATATACAGGGCCAGATTACAGTATGAAAACGTAATATATCTTTACCAACCAGATGTATATCTGCAGGCCAGTATTTGTTGAATTTTTCTTCATCAGCTAAATAACCAATTGCTGTTATGTAATTGCAAACAGCATCAAACCAGACATAAACAACATGATCCTCATCAAAAGGTACAGGTATTCCCCAGTCAAAACTGGTACGGGAAACACTTAAATCCTCCATACCCTCTTTAATATAATTAACCATCTCATTGCGTCTGCTTTCAGGTTGAATAAATTGAGGATGATCTTTTATATGTTTAAGTAATCTATCAGCATATTTTGTCATTTTGAAAAAATAATTATCCTCTTCTATCCACTCTACAGGGCGGTCACAATCAGGACAGAGTTTATCCTCACCTATCTGTCTTTCAATCCAGAAACTTTCACAGGGAGTACAATACCAGCCTTCATATTTCCCTTTATAAATATCGCCCTTTTCATATAACTTATCAAAAATTTTCTGTATAGTTGTCTCATGTCTTTCTTCTGTTGTTCTTATAAAATCATCATAATCAACACCAAGTTTTTTCCATAAATCTTTAAAAGATGATACTATTTTCTCAACATATTGAGCTGGCTCTTTTCCTGCTTCCTTAGCCTTTCTCTCAATTTTTTGACCATGCTCATCAGAACCGGTCAAAAACATGGTATCATAACCATTCATTTTTTTGAATCTGGCAATAGTATCAGCAGCAACAGTTGTATAAGCATGACCAATATGTAATTTGTCACTTGGATAATAAATTGGTGTGGTTACATAAAATGTTTTCTTTTTGCTCACAGACAATCATCCTTTCAAAATTTAGTATTTTATTTTACTTTTATAGAAATTGCCTCTTTATAAACTTTCCTTCTGGAAATGTTTCTTTCCCGGGCAACTTTTTTTATGGCTTCTTTTTTAGTATATCCATTT